>JAISJS010000216.1 GCA_031261385.1 Treponema sp. | reverse complement strand
ATAAGAAAATTTCCTTCCTTTTTCGACTTTGCGGTTTGTATTCTCTCTTGAATTTGGAATTGCTGAACTTTTGCATACAAATATGGATTTTTCGGAATGTATGTGATAGACTTATAGTGGATATGTTTACCCGGATTGTAAGAACATGCGCTATTATCCTCTTTTGCCTTGCGGGTTTTATGGCCTGCGGGGAGCTGGGCGCCGTGCTTCCCTCCAGCGGGTCCTACCGGGTAGATGCATTGATCAATGAAATTTCCCTGGATGTTTGTTCCCTGATTAAAGAAAACGATACCGTTCAGCCGTATTTTGCCAGTTCCCTTGCCGATGATCCTGATGTTTCCGGATTAATGGTCTTTCTGGAGACGCGGAGCGGGGAAATCGCCGGCGGAAAAGTCCGCTATACCCTTACCGTTCCCGAAATTCCGGCGTCTGACAGTCCGGAAGAGGCGTTGGCTGATGAAATCCCCCCGGATGAGGTTCCAACGGCTGAAATTCCTCCAAAAGAAGCTCCTGAGGAGACCCCGGCTGAAGAAATTCCGGAAGACGACTCCGAAGATGACAAAAATCAGGCGGAAGATCAGACCGAAGATCAAGCTGAAAATCAAATTGAAAATCAAACGGTAAAGAAAAATCATGCGGAAATTTACCGGATGGTCAAAGGCGCCGATACTTTTATCCCGGTAAAACGGCTCGACAAAGAGCTGCCCATGCTGACTTTGCCAAAAGACCTTAATATCGGTCAATATACGATGGTTTTCCAGGTTTTGGGGGCAAACGGGGTACTCTACCGGGCGGAAAAGCTTGTGTATTACCTTGGAGACGCCCAATTTTCCCTGAATGATATTAACCGGTATCTTCCGGACCTTTCCCCCAATGCCCAGCTTATTCCCCCCGGAACGACCGTTATGCTGGAAGCCAGGGTGGATTTTGATAAGCGGCTTGATCCGTACATCGTGTGGTACAGCGGGCGAAAACGGATCAGCGAAGGTAAGATTTCCGACGGGGCCGCTTTTATACTCTGGAAAGCCTCTGAGCAGACCGGATTTAATATCATCCGGGCGGAGGTTTTTCCGTTTCGGGAGGTTCCCGGCCTGAAAGGGAAAAAGCGGGAGATTTCCCTGCCCATTTCATCAAAGGTTGCAGCCGCGAGCTTTTTCAGTAATACCGGGGAATTTATTCACTGGTATCAATTTAGCGGTAATCTGCGGGACTCAATCACCCCGATGTCAACCGAACGGGCTCTTATCCCCAAGGGAGAAAAACAGGGCCAATGGCTTCCTGCGAATAATATTTACGGCCTTTCGGCGGGAATGGAAAATATGTATATCCTTCCGGCAGTTTCCTTTGTGCCTTCCGGGGAAACAGAGGGAAGCGGACGCCTGCAGTTTCATTTTAAACCGGTTTCCGACGGCAGTTTTTTTAAGGCGGTGTTCAATGCCGCAGCACCGGGGACAAATACGGTTGAGATGGAACTTGTCCTGAGCGGAGAAAGTCTGATCCTCGCGGTAACCGTCCCCGCGTCGGGAGTATCCGAAAAAATAGAGGCGTATCTGCCCCCCTCCGGGCAGGGGAACTTTGTTACCGCTTTTATTGATTTTTCGATGGAAGAAAAACGCTTCGCCGTTAACCTCACTTTGGAAAATCAGGAGAGCGATCCGTTGATGATTAAGGTGATACGGCTTGCCTCCCCCCTGAGCGGCGAGTGCAATTTCCGGCTGGGGACTTCAGTTACCATACCGGTAAAAATTGAACAGGAAAACACCGGTGAAGATCAGGAGATCGGGGAACTCACAGAAACCGCAGAAATTGCAGAGATAATTGAACCGGAAGAAAATGAGAGTGAGATTATTGAACCGGAAATTATCGAACCGGAAAAACCGGTTGAAGTAACGGCAAAATCAAATGAACCTTATTTGCCAACGGTTATTTTTAACGAAATTGCCATTGCTCATTTGGAAGAATCCATCATGCCGCCCGAAGTGATTGAAATTGAAGCGACTGAAGAAATTGAAGCGGTTTTGGAAGAGCCTCTTATCCCTGAGGATGAACCGGTTTTGGAACCGGATGATCCTGTTATCGAAGAAGCGTTACCGGAAAATCTTGAAGCCGAATAAAAATCTTTTTGGGGCGGTGTTTCTTTTGCCGCCTGTTATTTTCATCTCTGTTGCTGCCCTTCTTTCATCCTGCGTGAATGCGCCCGCAAGAATGATAATCCGCCCGGAACAGCCTCTTTTGCCGCAGACAGAACCGCCGGAGGGGCCGGGAGCGGGGTATCAAATTATCAATTTTCGCGGCAGTGAAACAGGCGCCGCCATTCCGCTGTGGGTAAGCCGCTATTTTGATCAGGGCAGAGCCGGTGTTGAAACGCTGGAAAACTATCAGGACAAATATGTTTTTATCGGGACAAACCGCGGGATCAACTTTAAGGCCCTGCTGCAATGGGCTGTGATGTTCAGCGCCGCCCAGGATTTTCCCGCTCTTGCCGCAGAGCGGGTGGAACGGCGGCTTTTAAATGCCGCGTCACTGTACCCGGATGATGAATACGGAGAATTTTTTGAGGCGCTGGTAAAAAGCGCTTTTGATGCGGAGTACAGGGGAGCGGTCAGGGAAGAAGATTTCTGGGTCCGGCGGCAGGCAGTTGATTCTGACGATGAACCATCTTATTGTTTTCTTGTATTGATCAGCATTGATAAAAATTTATTGAAAACGATTGTTTCAGGACTTATGGGGGACATTGTTTTGACTGTCCCTCCAACCCGTGATCAGGCTGCCTCGATAAACCGGATACGGGAAAATTTTTTTGAAGGGTTTTGATATGGAAGCATTATTGCAATGGGGTCTCGAATGTATCAGGGCTATACAGACAATAGCCAGTCCGCCGCTCACCGTTTTTATGAAGGCGGTAACATTTCTTGGAACAATTCCGGCCTACCTTATTCTGATTCCGCTGATTTATTGGTGCGTTGATGAAAAAAAGGCCTTTCGCCTCGGTATGGCGCTCATGATTTCCGCATGGGTCAACCTTACCCTTAAATACCTGCTGGACCAGCCCCGGCCTTTTTTTCCGGGCTACGATCCCGCCGTTGCATTGATAAGTGAAAGCCATGGCGGATTTCCCTCCGGCCATGCACAGAATTCCCTGGTGCTGGCTTTTGTTCTTGCATCATGGGGAAAAAAGAAATTGTGGTATGCCGCCGCCGCTTTCTTTACCCTGCTGATTGGTTTTAGCCGCCTTTATCTGGGCGTGCATTTTCCAACGGACCTCTTTGGCGGCTGGGTTCTCGGCGGCATCATTTTAACCGGATATTTTCTGCTTACGCCCAATATCGAAAAGGCCCTTGCCCGCGGAGGATTACGACCGGCGCTTTGGACTACTGCGGCAGCAGCCTTCATCATGATCCTCTACCGGCCTTCAGAATCCCTGCTAATGCCCGGCGCAGTCGTATTGGGTATGGGCGCCGGATACAGCCTTGTTTCTCATTACCTTGGTTTCACTGCCGGCTGCCAAAGAAACGGCGCAATAAAATTCTTTACCCTTTTGATTCGGTTTATGCTCGGAATAACCGTAACCTTTTTGATCTTTGTACTCTCCGCCAAACTTGAACCAAAAATTGTGACGCAGGCTGCTGCGCGCAATACGGCGGCCGATTACTCACAGCTTTTTGTTTTTATCCGCTACGGTATTATTGCATTCTGGATATCTGCCGGAGCTCCATGGCTTTTTATCCGCCTTAAACTTGCGAATTCTGAAAAAGAACTTACGCAGGATGATCAATGAGTACCCCCGCTTACGGTGATGATGCGCCTATCGCCGCTTTTGCTACGCCGCTCTCCGAAAGCGCCCTGGCTCTTATCCGCTGTTCGGGGAAAAATGCCGTGGAACTTTTAGCCCCGTTTTTTTCGCGTCCGGAAAACCTGCTGAATGCCCGGGGAAACACTGTTGTCCACGGCTGGATCATTAAATCCGGTGAACGTATTGACGAGGTTCTGGTTTCTGTGTTCCGCGCCCCCCGGAGTTTTACCGGAGAAGAAAGCTTCGACATTTCGTGCCACGGGGGAATTTCTGCCGCCAGGGCAGTGATGCGCGTCCTTAATACCGCAGGCTTCCGCAATGCCCTGCCGGGGGAATTTACTTTCCGCGCCTTTATGAGCGGTAAGCTCGATCTGACCCGTTCTGAATCGGTAATGGAAATTGTTTCTGCAAAAACTGATTTAAGCCGCCGCCATGCCATTCAGCGGCTCTCCGGGGTATTGGAACAGGAAATCATCGCCATAAAAAATTTGCTGGTACAGGCCCTTTCACAGACAGAAATTCTTCTTGATTATTCCGAAGATGAAATCGGCGCAAGTAACGATGAAATGACAGGCGCCATGCCGGGAAAACCACAGGCAGCGGAGGCGCTTGACCGGCTCAAAACTCTTGCCTCATCTTGGCGGCGGGAACGCTTATATCAGGAGGGGGCGCTGGCGGTAATAGCCGGAAGACCCAATGCCGGAAAGTCGAGCCTTTTCAACCTGCTCCTGAAAGAAGAACGTTCCATCGTCACCGAGGCGCCGGGCACCACCCGTGACTGGATCGAGGCGTGGATCTCCTCCGACGGCATTCCCATACGCCTTGTTGACACTGCGGGGCTCCGTGATTCCAATGATCCCGTTGAAAAAATCGGCGTCGAACGAAGCCGTGAATTGTTGCATGAGGCAGATTTAATTCTTTATGTGATTGATGGGGAAACCGGAATAACGGAAGACGATCGTGTTTTCCTTGAAGAATATTCTCAAAAAAGTGAGAACCGGAAAATGGCAGTTCAGGTTTTGGCTCTTTGGAATAAGGCCGATAAAGTTCCTTTACCGCAGACTATTGCAAATACGAATAACCATGGTAAGTGTCCCACACTAATTGCTGTCAGTGCAAAAACAGGATTAGGCATAACGGAACTTACTTCTGTAATGTCGTCTTTGCTTGGATCAACCGACACAACTGAAACCACAGCAGGTATCGCGACAATCAGGCAAAAGAATCTTATAGATACCGCCATAGAAGCCGTTGAAAGCGCGCTTGAACTTGCCGCTAACGGAGAACCGTTAGACCTCATTGCTCCGCAGCTCCGTTCTGCCGTAAACAGCCTCGGAGAAATTACCGGAGAGGTTTCTACTGTGGATATTTTAGAGGCAATGTTCAGTAAGTTTTGCGTGGGGAAGTAGGGAGAAGAAATTAACCACGACGCAAAGAAATGAGTGAAGAGAGAAAACTGGAATAACACTCTTCCTTAATCAGACACTCAATTTATAAAGTGCATATTGATTGAGGGAAACCCCTTCTCGTTGGGCTTCTATAGCTAAATGAGCATGTAGTGTTTTTGGAATTCGTACCAGGAATTTACCACTGAAAT
>JAISJS010000139.1 GCA_031261385.1 Treponema sp. | reverse complement strand
AATATTACACGAGACATTTCAAAGCCGTATCAAACAGAAGTGATTGCAATCACAAAAATGGCCGAAAACCGGATTTGCTTTACGGTGAGATTACAACGCGGCTTTCGCCATCAGATCCGCTGCCATCTTTCATGGATAGGGAGACCAATCCTTCATGACAGGCTCTATGGATATACGGAAAATATTCGTCTGCCGGAAGAACCGTGTTCCCCGGGCGGCTTTTTGCCCCTTGGCCTTTGCGCGCAGGGTCTGTTTTTCCCTGATCCGTGTGATGGGCGCGCCAGGGAATACAGAATCGCTTCAAAATATTGGTAAAACTGTTGTTGACGGTAAATAACGGCGTGACTTGCAGAAACAGCCTGTTTTGGGGTAATATTTATTATGGATTTTGAAATTCCTGTTTCGCTCAGTACAGTTTATTTTGTCGGCATAAAGGGAACGGGAACCTGCGCCCTTGCCGAGCTTTTGCACAATTCCGGCCTTGCGGTAAGCGGTTCTGACGGGAGTGAGGTCTTTTATACCGACCGCATATTGCAGGAACTTGATATTCCGTACTACGAATCGTTTGCGGCGGAACATATAAAAAGTCATATTGATTTGGTTATCTATTCGGCGGCGTATTCTCCCGAAACAAATCCCGAATTGATCGAGGCCCAAAAACAGGGGATTCCAATTTTAAAGTATACCGATGCCCTTGGCGCCTATTCGGCGCAGTTTGATTCGGCGGGCATTGCCGGAGTTCACGGGAAAACTACCACCACGGCAATTGCAGGGACCCTGATCCGCGGAGCGGGGCTTCCCGCGCAAGTGCTTGCAGGGAGCGCAGTAACAAGCTTCGGCGGACATTCAACCCTTATTATGGGAAATAAATATTTTATTGCCGAAACCTGTGAGTACCGCAGGCATTTTCTTGCCTTTCATCCCCGGCATATTATTCTTACCGCCGTCGAAAGCGATCATCAGGATTATTTTCCCACGTATGAGTCGATACGTGACGCCTTTATGGAATATGCCCGTCTGCTTCCCGAAAACGGAGAACTGATATACTGTGCCGATGATCCGGGCGCCTGTGAAGTTGCCGCCCTGCTGCAAAAAGAGCGGCAGGATATACAGTATATTCCGTACGGTTTTTCTGCCGAAGGTGATTTTAAAATTACTTCATATACCGTCGAAAATGAAACGGCGCTGATAAAATTATCGGGTTTTCCCGCTGTCCTGCGCCTTAAAATTCCCGGGCGGCATCTGGCCCTGGACACAGCGGCAGCTTTTGCCCTTACCTGTTCGTTTTTAAAAACAGAATATCGGAACGACAGCGGCGGAGATGGTTCAATTTGGAATACGAAGCGGCAGGAAAATGTAGTGCGTGCTCTTGCGGAGTTTCGCGGATCAAAACGGCGGTCAGAAATTCTTGGGACTGCGGGGGGTATTTTGTTTATGGATGATTATGCCCACCATCCTACCGCGATACATACAACATTGGAAGGGCTAAAAAGCTTTTATCCTTTAAAACGCCTCGTGGTAAGTTTTATGTCGCATACCTATACGCGGACGGCGGCGCTGCTGGATGAATTTGCCGCGTCATTTGAATGCGCCGATGTACTAATTCTCCATAAGATTTATGCCTCTGCCCGGGAAGAATATCACGGCGGAGTGAACGGAAAAACCCTGTTTGAAAAAATCGGAGGACTTTTTGCCGGAAAAGAACTTGCAGACAATATCTATTATATTGATGAACCGCTGGATACTGTTGACCTGCTTAAAAAGCTGCTTGCTCCCGGAGATCTTTTTATCACAATGGGCGCCGGAAATAACTGGCCCCTTGGGGAAGCGCTCTTTAATTATTTTAAGGAGGCTGCCAAATGAAGAGCATGACCGGCTTTGCCTGCCGGGAAAAAACCGGAGAAGAAATTACTGTTTCAGTGGAATTGCGCGGGGTAAACAGCCGGTTTCTTGAAATATATGTGAACCTTCCTCCGCGGCTTCAGGCGCTTGAAACAAAGGCAAGGGAATATATCGCCTCCCGTTTCGGCAGGGGGAAAATCGAAGCGGACATACGCATCAAGGAGCATAACGCAAAGATCTCCGTTGGGATAAATGAGGAAGCGGCCCGCGCATACCATGAAGCAATTTCCCGTATGGCCCGCAGCCTCGGTATAAAAGAGAAACCAAATCTCTCGCTTGTTCTTGGAATGGAAGGGGTGCTTGAAACCGGCAAAAGTCGTGATACCGAAAAGTACTGGAAAGAAATCGAAGAAGTTCTTATCGGCGCTGCGGATGTTTTTGAGGCTGAGAAAACCAGGGAGGGAAAACATACCGAAGCAGATATCCTGTCCCATATCAGCCTTATTGAGGAATCGGTAAAAACCATTGCCGCCTATGCCCCGCAAATTGAAGAATCAATAAAGGAAAATCTGCGGAGCCGTTTCGCTGAACTTATGGGTGATAAAATCGATGAAAACCGGGTTCTTGCAGAAACAGCGGTGCTGCTTATGAAATATACCATCTCCGAGGAAATCTCACGCCTGTCATCACACTTAACAGAATTCAGGGCAGAAACAGGCCGGAATACCAGTCCGGGGAAAAAGCTCGATTTTCTGTGCCAGGAAATCAATCGTGAAATAAATACTATCGGTTCCAAAACTCCCCTGCTTGAAGTGAGCCGGGCGGTGGTGGAAATGAAGGATGCTTTGGAAAATGTCCGGGAACAGCTGCGGAATGTGGAGTAAGGCATGAAAAAAGATATCAGGATAGCAATTTCGGGGAAAAGCGGCTGCGGGAATACCACGATAAGCAAAAATGTTGCTGATGCGCTGTCCCTGCGGTTTATCAATTTTACATTTCGGTCTTTGGCAAAGGAACAGAACATAAGCCTGGAAGAAGTACTTGAAAAAGCGGCAAAGGATGATTGGTGGGACAGGGAAGTGGACAGCCGGCAGGTTGCCCTTGCCCATGAAGACGGAGGCTGCGTCCTTGGGTCAAGGCTCGCCATCTGGATGCTTAAAGAGGCGGACCTTAAAGTGTACTTAACGGCGAAAAGCCTTACACGGGCAAAGCGGATAGTTAAGCGGGAAGGGGGAAGCCTTGAAGATGTGGCGGCTTTTACCGAGGAACGGGACAGGCAGGATCACGGCCGGTATCTGCGGATCTACCAAATCGACAACGATGTCTACGATTTTGCCGGCCTTATCATTAACACCGATGATTTAAGCCCCGAAGAAATAAGCGCAATAATTATTGAAAAGGCACGCCGGATTTTGGACTGATGAAAACAGCAGAATTCAGGGAAATAATCTATTCAAATTATGAAAAGGCGGGAAGGGATTTTCCGTGGAGAAAAAACCGTAAGCCCTGGGGAATTTTGGTTTCAGAATTCATGCTCCAGCAAACCCAAACGCAGCGGGTCATTTCCTATTGGGAGCGCTGGATGGATCTTTGGCCGACACCCGCTGCATTACACTCCGCCTCCATGGAGGATGTCCTGCGGGAATGGAGCGGTTTGGGCTACAACCGGCGGGGACGGTTTATTAAGGAATGTGCCGCCGCAATAGTGGAAAAACACAACGGTAAAGTTCCGGATACCCCGGAAAAGCTTCTTCCCCTTCCCGGCATAGGCCCCTATACAGCGGGCGCTATTGCCTGTTTTGCCTATAATTACCCATCGGTTTTTATCGAGACCAATATCCGCGCCGCGATCCTCCATTTTTATTTTCAGGATGCAAAGGGCATAACCGATAAGGAAATTTTTCCTGTTTTGGAAAAAGTTCTGGACACAGAAAATCCCCGTGAATGGTATTATGCCCTGATGGATTACGGCGCCGGTCTTAAAAAGATAACGGTAAACCCAAGCCGCCGCAGCGCCCATTATAAACAGCAGTCAAAATTTGAAGGTTCTTTCCGGCAGCTCAGGGGAAAAGTCATACGTACCCTGGTTTCGGAAGGTCCGGGGAGCTTTGAGGAAATAGAAAAACGTACCGGAATAGGAGAGGATCTGTACAAGGTGCTTGGGGTTCTGGAGGAGGAATTAATGGTGGCAGAAAAGGCGGGAATTTACGGGATACGGGAATAATGATTTTTAAACGATAAATCAGCGGCTGAACGGAGTCGAACCGTCGTCTCCAGCTTGGAAGGCTGGGGTAATAGCCGTTATACGACAGCCGCAGATTAAGAACAGTCTATCAAAAGCCGGCATTTTAGTCAACGCTCCGACCACCCCCCGCAGCAATTTTACGTTTAACCACG
>JAISJS010000320.1 GCA_031261385.1 Treponema sp. | reverse complement strand
ATTCTTCTTCCGCAGGGCCTTGAGGTGATCAACATGCCTCCTCAGCGCCTCCTTTGGCTGCGGTTTATCACTTAAATCAAAGATAGCAACGAATTTAGGCATACTCCTGCCCTCCTTTTATTTAATACCCAAAAGTCCCGCAATGGTTCCGCCGATGATCTGCTCAAACTCCGCATCATTCCGGGCAACCCGCTCAATTTTTTTGTATTCCGCCTCATAGTCCGCAAAGGGACCATCGGTGCCCCACATCATTTTTGAAGCGGAGGTTTTCTCCAGCACCTTGCCGGTTTCAAAGGGCGGCACCCGGGAAGTTTCAAGGTACAGATTGTCGTTCTCATTGGCCAGTTCACCTGCCAGCACCCATTCCCAGAAAAAGCCGCAGTGGGCCATGATCAGGGGAACCTTGGGGAAACGGCGGGCCATGCGGTCGAACTCCAGGGGGCAGTTGTACAGATCCGATGCACCGTGAACGATGACCACCGACGTATGGGCCTGGACTATTTCAAACAGGGGATCGCAAAGGACGTGATCACTCAGGCGGAACCCGCAGAGCGCGGGGTGCAGTTTTACCCCCTTAAACCCCGATCCCAGACGGCGATCCAGTTCATCGGCGGCCTTTTTTTTCTCCCAGGGATTTACCGCACAGAAGGGAATCAGCCGGTCGGGAAATTCCGCAACATATTTGGGAATATCGTTATTGTGGAAGAACCCTTCGGTGAAGGGAAAAATAACGGTCTTGTCCACCCCGATAGTATCCATACGTTCAACAATCTGCTTCCCATTCCAGACTGCGGCGCCCTCGCCCGCATGAGAGTGGGCATCAATTTTCAACATACCAATCCTCCTCGTAATTTATCTTTTGCGGCTCTGTAGTACGCTCAGAGCCACCGCCAGTATAATAAATATCCCATTGAACAGATTCTTAAAAGCCGCGCCAAACCCGATCAGGGTAAAGAAATTACTCAGGAAGCCGACAAATAAGGCGCCTATGACGGTCCCGATAACATTAAACTGTCTGTTTTTCGAGAACAGGGTTCCCAGATAAACCGCCACAAAACAGTCGGTAAGGTAGGTTTCTACTCCCCGGGGAACCGCGTTGCCTGAACGGGAAACCAGCATGACGCCGACAATCGCGCAGAGCAGGGAACTGATAACAAAGGATGCGCCAAAGACAACGCGGACATTGATACTGGAAATAATGGCCGCGTGAACATTACCCTGTACCGCATCCATGTGCCGGCCAAGAACCGAACGCTCCTTCACAAAATAAAGAATAACCACAAAGACCGCGCAGAGGATCATCAGCATGGTAACCGGCCCAAAGTGACCCTGACCGATAAAGAAAAATCCGTTTATCCGTTTAGGCATAAGGGTAAACAGTATCTGCGGCTGCGCGCCGTTGGTAAGGGACAATTCAATGCTACGAATGATGAACATCATTCCTAAGGTACCGATAATGGCGGGCACTCCCAGCCAGGAAATGATCACACAGTTGACAAGGCCAACCGCCAGCCCGAAGGAAACCGCGATAGTAACGGCCAGGGGGATTGCCATCCCGCCGAGGATCAGCATCGCGACAATAACGCCTGAAGCATCGGCAACCTGGGCCACCGAAAGGTCTATTCCCCGTACCGACATGGTCATCATCATTCCCAGAGATAAAAGGATCAGCAGGGTACCGGAATTGAGCACCCCCAAAATATTTTTTGGATTAAAAAACCGATGGTCAATGAGCTCGAAAATGATCAGCACCAGCGCCATACCGATAAGAGCGCCGTACCGCGAAATAAATTCCCTCAAATAGAATTTTGATTCCTTTCTTTGTATCCCAACGCTTTTACTCACCGCATTACCCCAATGGTTAAAAAATAGTAACCTGTCCAATCTCACGTTTATGAATAACCGTAACCAAAATCGACAGAATCAGAATAACCCCGAGGATTCCTGAAATCTGGCGGTTTGAAATACCATTGATAATCAAGGCGCTTGAAAGTGCGGCGATAAACAAACCGCAAATCACGCTTCCCACTACGCTCAATTCCCCGGTTTTGGAAAAGGTCGTGCCAAGATAGGCCGCAACCAGGGCCTGAATCAAAAAATCTATGCCGGCAATCACCGGGGATGAACCGTAACTATAACTGCACTGCACCACCCCGGTAAACCCAATTACCGCTCCGGAAAGCACATAGCCGATAAGCATATATTTTCCGGGAACAATGCCGCGAATAGCCGTTGCTTGAGGATTTTCACCGGAAGCAAACATCCGCAGTCCCGTTTGGGTATACTTTAAAAACAGATGTATAAGCGCCATCATAATCAACACAATGATAAAAATTATGGGTACAATAGAAACATGCCCCTGGCCCAGGGCGGTGAAAAAAGGCCGGGTCCCGATATTCATCACCTTGCCGCTATTTATCATCTGGGTAATTCCCTGCAGTACAAACATGGTACCCAGGGTACCTACAAAAGTTGGAATACGCATAACGAGTACCAAAAACGCGTTAAAAAGCCCAACCGCAAGTCCCGCCGCTATCCCCACCGGGACGGTAAGCATCGGCGCCACCCCGCTGAGAATAAGCGCCGCGGCTATATTACAGGTAAACTGCATTGCCGCCCCCGCGCCCATATCGAAACCGCCCGGGACCAGCACCAGGGTTAAGCCCAGGGCAAGCATGGTTAAAATTCCTCCCTGCTTCAATACATCCATTAAATTATTGGGATCAAAAAATTTTGGGGAGCGGATACCAAGGATCAATAAAATTACTACCATTATAATACCGGTACCCCTTTTTGATAAAAACCATAAAAGTGAGTGGTACGTTTTTCCTGTCTTCGGTATACCTTCCATATAGTTCCTCCGGTTCCGTAATACTATTTATGTCAATGACGGCGTTTCCCCGCCGGACGACCAAAAAAGAAGCTGCTCTTCCGTTGCCTCGCTGCGGTTCAATTCCTTAATAACCCGGCCTTTGGACATGACCAGAATCCGGTCGCACATACCGAGCAATTCCTCATTTTCCGAGGAAATAAAAATGACCCCGCATCCGTCTTTGGCCAATTTAACCATCTGCCGGTATATTTCTGTTTTGGCTCCCACATCAACACCGGTCGTGGGCTGATCGAAAACAAATATTTTCGCGCTTCCTTCAAGCCAGCGTCCGATGACCACCTTTTGCTGATTACCGCCGGAAAGTTCCCCTACAAACTGTGACTGGTTAACACAAACAATACCCAGGTTCTCAATAATTCTGTTGCTTTTTTCCTGTTCAACGGAACGGTTGATGATGCCCGTCTTTGCCAGAAGGCCGGTAAAGGCCAGAGAAAGATTCTGCGATATGCTAAGATTAGCTACAATACCTTCGTTACGGCGATCCTCAGGGATATAGGCAAAGCCTAGTTTACGGGCAGCCTTGGGCGACTTTGGGATAAACCTGGCGCCATGTACGGTAACGTTTCCCGCCACCCCGGGTCCGCCTGAGTACAGGGACATCATCGCCTCGGTACGTCCCGCGCCGACAAGACCCGCAAACCCGAGTATCTCCCCGGCATGTAAGGTAAAGCTGACATCCTGTACCATAGGCTCATTCTTAAGATTTTTAACTTCCAGCAGGGGAGCCCCGGCTTCAACCGGTTCCTTGGGGAAAAACTCCTCAAGTTTCCGGCCTATCATCATGGTTACTACTTTCTCATGGGTAAGCGCGTTTGCCGGGAACGTTCCCTGAACGCGGCTGTCCCTAAGAATAGTAATACTGTCTGATATGCGGAA
>JAISJS010000069.1 GCA_031261385.1 Treponema sp. | reverse complement strand
CCGCGGGAACAAGGGCAATCATGCCGAATACCACCGATAAATTTGCGCGTACTTTGATGTTCCCTTTGTGGACAGCAAGAAGATAATAAATCATAAAGAGGCAGCCCGCGGACAGGGATGCAAGCAAAATTTTGGCTTTGTGTTTCGCGGGAATGGCGTAATACAGATTTTTCAAAAGCGAAAATATATTGTTGAGCGTCCAATAAACTACCAGCCCTGCGGGAGAATTGTAGAGAAGCACCAAAAAGATGAGCGCCATGCCGTATAGCTGGATTTTATCCTTGAGCGGAAAGCCGCGGGTATAAATCGCCCCCGCAATGATATTAATCAAGGTCATCACCATGGGAAGGGCATTTATTCCCCCTCCCAGGGGAATAAGCGCATCCGGCGCGCCCAAGTCTTTGATAAAAAGAAAAGCCGCCCCTTTAAGGGCCTCCAGATTTGATAGATACGAATAGGCGGCAATAAAAAACGGGATTTGAATTAACAGGCCAAAGGTGCTTCGGAGGGTGTATACGGGATGATAGTGATTCTGCCGGTAATAGGTAGACAAAATCATGTACTGCTCGTCGCCCTTAAAGACCGCCTTGATTTTTGCGACACCCGGCGCAAGGCGTTTTTGCGTATCCCGTTCAAGCCGCTGCCATTTTTCCGCCACCGCGTAGAGCGGCAGGGTCAGGATGCTGATGGCACCGCCGATGGCAAGGACTGAAATGCCCGGCGCTTTAAACACCTTTTGCGAAAACACGAATACCAGTTCGATGATTTCAACAATAGGATAAATAATCAGTGTGTAGAAAAAATTTGTCATTATTCGCTTTTTCCCCAATTCGTCTCATCAAAATATTGTCATGCACCCGGAGCCATTGGTTATCCTGTATGGCAAACACATTTTTGGAATGCCGGAGTGGCATCGAAATACTGTTTGTGGTGATAAACACTCCATCTTTTTTTAATTCATTTGTGACGGCCTTACCGGTAAACGGATTCACCGGATTATCAATTATGCCGTTTAGCGCCAGCACCGACACATCGGCGTTGGTCATGAAACTCATATCGGTTTGGAGTTCACCGTGGGCGGCAAAATCTTTTACCAGCAATACCGGCTGGTATTGTTCCCGTCCGCCTGAGGGGATTGCGAGCAATGTTTCGGCATCGGGAACAGCGTCCCGGGGAATACCGGTGCCGTGGTCGGAAACGATGATGATACGGGTGTTGTCGTATGTGTGGCCGGCAAAAGACACCGTGTTTGGATAGAATGTAAAGCCGTCAAATTGTTCGCGCAGCAACGGATGTTCGGCAAAAACCGGCGGAACATAACTGCCGATTGCGCGGTCCGCCATTACAACCACTACGTTCGCCTTGTCGCGTGACAGCGAAAACACAGGGGCCAGTGTATGAACACTGTTCCCGGTGAGCGCCAGGGCTTTTTTATAGCCGGAATGAATGACAAGAATATTATACGCCGAAAATACGACGAGTGAGACGGCGATAATTCCGCCCACGGCGTTTACGGCGGGAAGAGGGACCCTGCGCAGCAACAAAAAGATCGCCGGAAAAAGGATGGCGAGCAGGGCGGCGTTCAGCACCCCGGCGCCTTTGGAGACGGCAAGCACATTTGGGGAATTAAAGGTGAAGGTATTGGTAATTGTGCCGTAAGCCCCCTGAAACGCGAAAGCATTGACCAGCGCGAGGAGCGCGGCGGCGGAAAACAAGGCGGCGAGCAGATTTTTTACATGGGCGCCGAACAGCGCGTACACACACAATGGCCAAAAGAAAAAAAGCCCCGCACTTTGCAGCACTGAATGAAACAAAAAAGGGAGGGGGGAAGTATATGAATCAATGAAACTGAATTCTTCCGGCGAAGATGCGATAACCCCGGAGGGTATGCGCAGCCCCGTGAGCAGGGCGAGGGCGGCGCAGCCGGTAACGAATAAAACCGTCCGCCGCAGCGGGTGTGCGGTAAGGGCAAAGAGCAGGTGTTTTTGCGCCCATGAAACGCATTTTATCGCAAGCGGAATACAAAGCAGCGCCGAAAGGCCAAGTGTAAGTAAAAGGCGTTTTTTGAACGAGCCGGTATTGAAGCAAAGCAGATACACAACGGCAAGCGCGATAAAGACCGCAAGTAAAATATACAGTACTCGAAGCGGATTTTTAAGTTTATAAAAGATGTTCTTAACCAGCGACAGTACATTGTTCATTGTCCAGTACAATACCAGTCCCGCCGGCGAATTGTACAGTAACACAAGAAACACCGCTGCCATACCGTATAACTGTATCTTTTCCTTTGCCGGAAACCCCCGGGCATAAATCGCAGCAGCCGCAACATTTATCACGGTCATGGCGACAGGTAATATATTGACGGTAAAAGTACCAATACGTATTACGCTGTCGGGCGCGCTTAAATCGTGTATAAACAAAAAGGAAACGCCCTTCAGCGCTTCCAAATGTGACAAATACGAATAGGCGGCAATAAAAAACGGTATCTGAATCAGAATACCGAAGGAACTGCGCAGTGCATAGAGCGGGTGATAGTGATTTTGCCGGTAATGCGTTGATAAAATCAGGTACTGTTCGTCTCCTTTGAACGCCGCCTTTATTTTGGCGATCTTTGGACTAAACTTTGCCGCGGTGTCGCGCTCCGTCTGCTGCCATTTTTCGGCAACCACATACAAGGGCAGGCATAAAAAAGTTACGGCAGCACTCACGCCGACAATCGCTATGCTCGGGCTGTTAAAGACCTTGTAAATCAATATATACGCGATTTCGATGATCTGCACGAGGGGGGAAATGATAAGCGTATACAGAAAATTTGCCATAAAAGTTTAGCCTTTCTTTTTTTCTTCAATTACTGTTGCCACAAAATCAGCTAAAGCGGCAAAGACCGGAATTTTCTTCCCCCCTATACTGTTCATGTCCTCATGCGCCGTTTCTTTTAACAGTACCGCTTTACACCCCGCATTCAGTGCCGCCCCCACATCCCGTTTATCATCTCCGACTATATACGACTGCGCCAAGTCAATGTTATATTTTCCGGCGGCTTGTAATATCATTCCCGGCTTAGGCTTACGGCATTCACAGTCGATTTTATACTCAGGCCGTTCTCCCGCAAACCCCTTATCGGGGTGGTGGGGGCAGAAGAATATGTCGTCTATGTATGCACCCGCCTTGCCTAACTCGGTTTCCATTTTACGGTGAATTAAGTCCAGGTCCTCAAGCGAGGCCTCACCCCGTGCAATCACCGGCTGATTGGTGATCACAATGGCAAGATACCCGGCGCTGTTTATCTTCCGTATTGCTTCCGCCGCGCCGTCAATCAATTCAAACCCTTCCGGTTTGGTAACAAAACCATTCAGTTTGTTGATGGTCCCGTCCCGGTCCAGAAATACCGCCCTTTGTTTGACCGATAAATTCCGCCGGCGTACCATGCCGTTTTCAATGTCGGAGGAAACCTGGGCGTACCGGTCCGGGGTTCCCATGTCTTTGATATATTCCGGAGTAGGGTAGGCGTAAATCTTTCCGGCATTGCCGGCAGAACTCTCCGTATCGTGTATCAAAGGTTTTAGTATATCACGATCGAGATCAACCTTTTCTGATGACGGCTTGACGGCGGACAGCAGTGTTTTGGATAAAATATGAAGCCCCGCGTTTACCTGATTTTTGTAATACCGCCGCGGGTCTTCCTTATTGATCCATTGGATTACCTGCTTGTCCGTACCGGTTACGAGCAGCGCACTGTCGTAGGGATGACTGTTGGGATGAACCGCCAGTGTCGCCCAAGCCTTATGCTCCCGGTGAAATTCAATAAAACGGGAAAAATCAACATCAAATATGATATCCCCATGGATAAGAAGAAAATCATCGGAGAGATCTTCTGCAATTTTGTATAACGCTCCGGCGGTTCCCAGCGGTTCCGTTTCGGTATAATATGATACGGTACAGCCAAACTTGCTTCCGTCGCCAAAATGTTCTTTGATAATATGGCCCAGATGCCCCACAACCATGATAATATCCGTGAGGCTGTTCCTTTTGAGACATTCGATCTGATATTCCAGAATCGGTTTACCGCAAAGGGGGATCATCGGTTTGGGAATATCCTGCGCAACCGAGGCGATGCGCGTCCCCTTGCCCCCGGCCATGATCACGGTTTTCATTTGAAAAAATGTTCCTCAATCATCAGACACAGGGCGTGATAGATGGGAAGGTGCAATTCCTGTATCTTGTACGTTTCGGTTTCCGGTACAATAATGGCGGTGTCCGCAATGTGCGCAAGCACCCCGCCTGTTCCGCCTGTAAGGGCAACAGTGTTCATGTTTTTTGCCTTTGCGGTAATCATGGCGCAGAGTACGTTTTTTGCATTGCCGGAAGTGGAGATTCCCAAAAAGGTATCTCCCGCCGCACCGTATCCGTATACCTGTTGGGCATAGATGATGTGGGCGTCTATATCGTTTATACAGGCAGTTGTCAGCGCGGTATGGACCGATAGAGCGATGGCCGGTAATCCCTGCTGAATACTTCGTCCGATATACTCCGCATTTTCAGGATCAACACTTCGCAGTTTTGCTATAAAATCACCGCTCAGGGGACGCTTTTTTACAAAGCCCTTCATCAATTCACCGACAATATGGTCCGCATCCGCAGCGCTTCCCCCGTTACCGGCAACCAGCAATTTACCGCCCGACTCAAAGGTTTCCGCCAAAAGATGATACGCCTTTAAAACAGCGTCCTTATTTCCGGTTAACTGCGGGTACCGTTCTATTAGTTGTTGTAGATAGTCCATGCCTGTGTTCCTATTTCCGTAAAACTGGTAACAATCACATTCCCTTCTTTTTTTCGCAAAGAGCGGATAAGGTTAACCCGGTTACAGGGATTGCAATAGATCATCATAAAGCCGCCGCCGCCCGCGCCGGATATTTTTGCCGATTCGGCGCCGTTATCCAGGACGTACCGGTACAGGTCATCAAGGAAACTATTTGATATGGATTCGGCGATATTTTTTTTTGCCAGCCAGCCCTTAAGCAGACAGCCGGAAAAGTTCTTCATATCCCCCTTGAGCAGGGCTTCCTTCATGAATACCGCCTGATGCTTTAGTTCATGCATGTTTTCAATACTTTTTGTATCGTTCTTTTTTGTATTCTCAATTTGATGTTTGATAATATTGGCGCTTTCCCTGGATACGCCGGTGTAGTATAACACCAAAGACGCTTCAAGCTCGTTCCGTATCCATCGTTTTAAACGCAGTGGATTTACTATTACTTTTTCATCCTGATAAAATTCCATAAAATTAAACCCGCCGAAGGTCGCCGCGTACTGATCCTGTTTTCCCCCGGCAAGCCCCAAATCCTCCCGCTCAATTTTATAGGCAAGGGAGGCAATGTCGTATTCCCCAAGGGGCAAATTGAGCCATTCGGTATACGCCTTGATGATTGCAACCACCATGGTTGAAGACGAACCCAGGCCGGAACCCGCCGGGGCATCGGAATAGGTGGTCATGATAAAGGACAGGGGCTTCCCCTTGTTGTAATCCGCGGTGATACGGTTGTATATGCCGGTATGGAGCTGAAGCGCGTTGGAAACCGGCAGGACACTTTCAGCCCTGTATTCCTCCTCCTTTTCAAGATCATTTGCCCGGAATACTATGGTTCCATTATCCGTGGGCTCAAGAATACAATAGGCGTACATATCTATGGTAGCGTTCAGAACATTGCCGCCGTAGAGATTGTAATAGGTAGCAATATCGGTGCCACCACCGGCCAGGCCAAGACGGAGCGGGGCTTTGGAACGGATTATCATGTATTTGCCTCAAGCTGTATTAAGTTATACACCTGCTGTGCAGAGGTGTCATAGGAATATTTTTTTAAGACAGCATCGGGCGGATCAACCGGTTGTTTTAACAATGCATCAAGATCGACATCGGTATTAAACGGATCGATATAGTGGGCAGTGTTCCCGTAGATTTCCGGCAGGCATGCGGCCCTGGCCACGATGATTTGTGCCCCGCAGGACAGCGCCTCCAGGGGAGGTATGCCAAACCCCTCATAATAGGAGGGAAGAATGAAGGCTTTGCATTTTTCCATAAGGGCTTTTACCTTCGCGTCATCAAGATAACCGAGTAATATGACATTTTGCAGTGCAGCGCCGCCGTCAAAATCAGTCGCCTGTGTAGTCGGCTGGCTTGTTCCTGATAACAGGAAAAGGGAATCGGGATGTTTGGCAGCGTATTCAACAATCCATTTAATGTTTTTGCGTTTTGAAAGACTGCCGAGGGAAAAATAGAATGGTTTTAACAGGGCAGGGGAGCCGTCAAAAACAGAATAGTCCGCCCTGATGTTTTTAAAATGATTCCCGCTGTTGTAGATAACCGCGATTCTTTCGGCGGCAATATGATAGGTTTGCGCTATCTGGTTCCGGCTGAAATACGATACGGTTACAATTTTTTTTGCCTTTTTCGCGATAAGCCGGTACTGCCATTTGTTATACATACGGGTTAATTTGTCCCACCCGCCGATAAAATCTTCAGGGAAGAATTCACAGTAAATATCATGCAAAAATACAATACCCGGTGCAAATGGCAGACAGGTATTACCGAAATCAAGTATTATATACTGTCTGTGGGTGAGTAAAAAAAACTGAAGCGTAAACATCTGCCACAAAACATGCTGGATTTTCTTTTTATAGAGAATAATATTTATATTTTTATAAGCAGGAATGTCTTTTGTGTCTTTGGGGATAATAATGGCAATTTCGTTTGGTTTTGACAGACTGTCAAGTTTAGCGGTTATTTCACCTGCATAACGTTCTATGCCTGTTAAAGGGCGGCACAGGAAATATCCATTTATAAGAACAGTTTTTTTCGGCATCGTTGTTTATTTCTTGTTATGCTCAGGATTTTTTATACACGAGATAAGTCTGTTTAACCTGTTAAAGATACCGGGGTGCTTTCTTCTGAGCCAAAGCAGCTTGGCAAAAAAATTGCTGTTTACCACATCAAGGGACGCCTCGCCGGCAATTATCCGCGAATCCGCAGCAAAGGCGCTCTTTGGTTTTTGTAATTGTTCAATTATATTTGATGAAACTACCCCGGTCTCTTTTATACTGTCAAGGTTATCCTGCGACGCAAGCGAATACGGGGGAACCTGGGTAATGAGGGATGACGCATAATAGTGAATAACTTTTGCTTCAGAAAGGAAAGGAAGTCCGCTGAACGCAATCTGGCAGTTCCATGCGCCGTCCAGTTCAAGAAAAATATCGGTATAATGGAAAATTGCCTCATTAAATGAGGGCTGGTCAACGGTGACGCCCTTTTTATTACTGTAAATCCATGCTTCATGCCATTTGTCAAAAAAGTCATGGGTTTTGACGGTATCCTTACAGAGGATTATTCCGCTGTTATAATGCCTGTTGCTTTTTGATGATCCGAATCCCAGCCTTTCATCATTCGAAATGATATACGATTCCATTGGATGGCAATCGATGGTACGGTGTTTATCAAGAACCGCTCCAATATCCGTTTGGGCAGAAAAAACATCGGAGATATCATCGGTGATTATTGTATCGCAGTCAATAAACAGAAAATCACCGTCAACGTAACGGCGCATGGATGTTTTTATATGGCGCGAAACCTCTTGCTGCGATAAATTATCGGGAACCGGAACTATTTTAACTTCGGAGATAAGGTTTTCATATCCCTTACGTTTGCCCTGTAAATTTTGCCTTGTTTTTGAATCGCACAGAACGGTAATATGCGCGTCAGGGTTTTTAAGACGCAAAGATGTGACCGAAAGAAAAAACTGTTCGTAATAGGTGTCTTGTACGCTGCTGACCAGAACGTAGAGGTATTTCATATATTTGCCTGTGCACTGTCTTTTGCACAGCGGGCCAAATCAATTCCATAGTGATTTTTTAAATTATCTATATAAGCATCATTCTGGTCGGCATGAAAGTTTGACTTCTGCAGCGTTACTTTTTGCGAATTTTTTATAGTAACCGGGTGCACCCGCCTTGTCTTAACCCAGACAACAGGGACATTGTTTTTAATCTCCATAAACTTGAGCCAAATATCGTCGGCGTTGAGGCAAAGCTCCCTGATTTTTTCAATGTCAAAAGTTTCCGGCGGGAGCAGACGGGGAGGGTAGAGCACGCCGCCGACGCCGGTGGCAAGCAAATCGAATGACGGATCTGTCTCATCTTGATATTCATAATGCCAATTTTGATATGGGATTAGATTGCCTGTACCATCGGCGGTGATTTTGTGTACCCGCTTTGCGGAAACAGCACGGGGAAAACGCAGATAAGATTTATACATACATTTGATGAAACTCCGGTCATACATCACATCATCATCGACGGTTATTATTATCGAATCGGGATATTCTTGCATTGCATAGATATATTTTTTGTGCGGGCGAAGATTATCAGGCATCAGAATGATTTGCAGTCCATATTTTTTTAATTCCAGCAGCGACGCAGGTAAATTTTCTTCATTAGGTACCTCCTCATCGGACAATACCAAAACCACCACATTAGGCTGCATAGTTTGATGAAGTAAGCTTTTT
>JAISJS010000066.1 GCA_031261385.1 Treponema sp. | reverse complement strand
CAAACTGCCGCAATGCCGCCAACGGGATCATGCGCCGTAAAGACGGACAGGGCTGTGAAGATTTAAATTTTATTTCCTATGATGCAACAGAAACAACAAACGACTTTTTTTTTGCCGATGAAAACCAGAAAATTGCCTGGCTCGAAAAGCAGGGCTTTGAAGTTACCGTTACCAAAGTGTTTTCCGATCCGGCGGAGATTATTGCCTACCGTGAAAAAGTTGCGGCGCAGCGGGACTCCCTTCCCGTTGACATAGACGGGCTTGTTATAAAAGACCCGGATATAGATATGGCGGACTTGCGGCGAACCCGTCCCGAAAAACAAATCGCCTTTAAATTTGAGCTGGAAGCCGCGGTGAGTGTGCTCCGGCAGGTTGAGTGGAGTGAATCGGGGGCCACCTATACGCCCATCGGCGTCGTTGATCCGGTGCGCATTGCGGGAACCACCGTTCAGCGGGCCAACCTCAATAACCCCGACATGATTCGCGCCCTGGGCCTGGAAATCGGGTCCAAAGTGGTGATAGTCAAACGCGGAGAAATCATCCCAAAAATTGAAGGGCTTGCCGCCGGTGGCAAGGACAATGAAGCGTTAACTGAAATTACGTTTCCCGTAACCTGTTCCGCCTGCGGCTCTGAATTGGTTGACGGGGGGACCCGGCTTTTTTGTCCGAATGCCCTGTGCCCAAAGCGGCTGCACCACCGGCTTGAAAAATGGGTGCAGGTTTTGGACATACGGGAGCTTGGAGAAAAACTTATCCGCCAGCTTTTTGAAAAGAAACGGGTGCAGCATATTCAGGAACTGTATACCCTTACGGCGGCGGAACTTGCCGAATATGACCGCATGGGGGAGCTTTCCGCCGCAAAGGTGATACGGCACATTCAGGCAAAGCGGGAGCTGTCACTTGCCTCATTCATTGCGGGCTTTGATCTTGAAGGGGTTGCGGAAACGACGATGGAAAAGGTAACGGAAGCAGGACATAACACCCTCCAAAAGCTCCGCGCCGCTTCTGTTCCGGTTCTTGCCGCCGTCTACGGCCTTGGAGACATCACCGCAAAAACCATTGTCGACGGCCTTGTCGAAACTGCCGCCGATATGGACGCAGTCCTTGCCTCAGGCATCATCAGCATAGCCCTCCCGCCTGCCGCGGAAGCACAGCCCCTGCGGGGCCTTTCATTCTGCTTTACCGGCGAGCTGGAGTCGATGAAGCGGAACCAGGCTGAGGAAAAAATAAAAGCTCTGGGGGCCTCGTCAAAATCATCGGTGGTAAAAGGACTTTCGTACCTGGTGACCAACGATCCGGAATCAGGTTCGTCAAAAAACAGGAAGGCCCATGAACTCGGCGTGCCAATCATTGACGAAGGACAATTCCTGGCAATTCTTAAAAAGTCAGGCGCAGCAGAAAAGGCCCCGCAGGGCGAACTGTTTTAGCGTATGCCTTTACTGCGCAGGGAAATGCGGGGCCGATACCCAAAACATACGTGGCCGGAATTTATTCAGTAGGTATTCTCATCCATCGCCAGAAATTTTTCGCGGACATTTTGGAGAAGGGCAAGTTCACGGTTGATCGTTTTTTCGTAATCCAGATCTTTTGTTTCCATGCGGCCTGCCTCATCTTCCCAGAACTGAACCTTCTGTAAGTTGATAAAACGGAACCGGCGTTCCTGCGCTTTTTCCGCCCAGGTTTGGGCCTCATTCCAGTAATACAGCGCCGTGCGGTAGCATTGCTCGGCAGTTTCAAGACTCAGAAGATTCTGCGCTTTCCAGGGGGCATTGTAAAAATACGCCGTGCGTTTGTTCCACTTGTTTCCCAAAAAAAGGTACTGCTCAATGAGCTTAAGGTTGATGTGCATGTTAAAAAGATAGCGGTATTTTTCCCATTGGGCTTCATTTTCGATATGCGTCATCGCGTAGAGCGGGTTGGCAAAATCCGCTTTCATCGCCTTTTCTAGCCAGTAGATATTTTCCATTGTGTCATCGGGATACTGGATATAGTGCAGATGATAGAGCCGGAAATACTGTTCCTTGTACGTGACATAATACGCGTCAAGCGGCGGCGCAGAAATTGAAAAAATACTACCCGCCAGCAAAATCCCTAAAACAGTTTTTAACTTGCCACTCCCCATCTTCATCTTTCCTTTTGCGGTAATATTATTCAAATATCGGCATTTTTTGCAGTGCGCTCCACACTTCTTCCGCAACTTCTTCCGGCCTCTTTGATGCGTCGATAATTTCCACCCTGCTGCCTGATTCACGGCAGGCGGGGAGCAGGGCATGGTAGCGTTCGCGGACTAAAGTCTGAAATTCCAGGTACTCGTATATTTCCAGGGCAGCCCTGCTTTGCAGGCGCTCACGGGCAATCACCGGATCCAAATCGAAAAAAACAAGCAATTCGGGGGCGGGAAAGGCGGCGTTCAGGGCGGCGGGGAGTTCCTCACCGCATTCAATACCCTGGTACACCAGGGACGAAAGCACATACCGGTCAGAGACCACCAGTTCCCCCGCCCCGGTATGTGCAAGAACCCCGCCTGATGCATACAGATGTTCGGTACGGTCCGCCGCAAAAAGCCGGGCAAGGGTATCGGGAAGAAGGACAATTTCTTTTTTCAGGGCGCGCCGGATAAGCAGGCCCGCCGGGCCTCGAGTAGGCTCAAAAGTGGGAAAAAACCGGGGCGCCGCCTGGTTTTTTGCCGGAAGTCCAAGGCGTTTTTCCAGCAATGCAAGCTGGGTAGTGGTACCGCTTCCGTCACAGCCCTCAAAAACGGCAAAATTTGATAATATTTCCATGTTATTTCCCCATATTTTATATATCATGAAAATGTGGTATGGTCGATAGAGTGACAGGCGCTGAAAAAAACAGGAAATTCCACCCGCTAATCCGCATAAGTTCCGGATTTCTCATTTTCGCGTCACTTGTGGTAATTTCCGCCCTTGCCCTAAGCCCAATCCGGCAGAGTATTCGCCTGCAAATGGAGCAATTTCGCGATGAATTGATAGGCAAGGCGGAAAACTACCTTGGCAGGGAAATATCCTATTCCTCCATCAGCCCATCGATTTTTGGCTTTCTTGATATACGGGATCTCCGTATCGCAGGGTCCGGCGGCGTACCGGTGCTTTCGGTATCGCGGTTCCGTGTTTCCTATTCATTATTGGATTTAATCAGAAACAAGGTACAGGCCATCCATTCGGTACGGCTTGATACACCGGTAATCAACCTGGATCTGAAAAAAGACCGGGAACTGTTCGACCTTTTTTCCGCCGGACAAAAAACGGCGCAGAACCGGCAGCCAAACCAAAGCGATGCACCGGTATCCCTTACCGCTCTGCTCGGTGACAATGTCCTTTTCAGAATACGGAACGGTCAATGTTCCATTGTCGATGGGCTAAACCGGTATATTGCCCGGGGGGTACGCTTCGATCTTTCTGCCTCAGATCATTGGATCAGGGGACAGGGCAAATGGAGCGCGGGGATTTCCGTTGCGGGCCTCTTTGCCGATCCCTTTACCGCGCAGATAAATGTCAAAGTATCCGGGGAACTCGCCGCCAATCTTGAGGAAGGAAACGCCGTCATCACGATACCGTCCCTTTCAGGGGATCTGTTCCGGTTCCGCTCCCAGACCTTCACCATTGATCTTGCGAATAGTACCCTTGCCCTCCGAAAACCCGACAGGCGCCTGCCCTACGAAATTTCAGTGGACTATGGGATAAAAAGCGGGGATATAGCAGCCGGTTTTTCATGCCGGGAATTTCTCTTTAAGGATTTTCTCTCCCTTTCGGGCGCCTGGAACGAATACAACCCGTGGCTCGATATGGTAAGTTCGGGAAGCGTTTCGCTGGACGGAAACATCCGGGAAAAATTTCAATACCATTCGGATCTTGCCGGCGCCGTTCCTTCCGGCAGCCCCCTGG
Source organism: Treponema sp. (assembly GCA_031261385.1). GTDB lineage: Bacteria > Spirochaetota > Spirochaetia > Treponematales > Breznakiellaceae > JAISJS01. The sequence goes on along the minus strand of JAISJS010000066.1, from coordinate 2,047 downwards.
GCGGAACTTCCTTTGCAATCAAGGCGGAGGGAGATGAACGCCGTATCAATGTAGAGCAGTTTCATTTCAGTGTGCCGGGAAACATCGGGGCTTCCGGCTCCATTCCCTTTAAGGGCCCCCGGGGAGAACTCGCTTTCCGGGGGAATATAGGGTTTTCACCGTTTGCCCCCAACGGAAATTTTCTTGTAGAAGATTTCAGCCTGTCCGGGGAAGGGGGGGTTACCGCGGAAATCAGCATCGCTACAGAAGGACGGGAAATCAGCCTCTTTGGGGATACTGTCAACATCGGACCGGTGCCGCTTTCCGCTTTGGATGGCCTCGTAGTCCTTTCCGATGACGGCTATACCTTTTCCCTGTCCGCCCTCCGCTTTACCGGAACGGAAAACTGGGGAGATGTGCGGATAAGTTCCTTTGCCCTTGACGGTTCTGTTGATACCGATCCCGGGGAAATACAGGCAAGAGCGATGCTGGACTCTTTCAGCGCCGCGGACATTGCCGATATGATGCGGCCGTTTTCCGGCGAAGTATCGGCGGGCGGCCTGGTCCGTCCGGTTTTGGAAAACCTTTCAATCACTACCGAAATTTTTGTCACCACCGATTTTGAGCATATTCTGTACAATGCCCCGCGCTTCGTTATTGCCTATGAAGGCGCCGCCGATATGGTCGGCATGATATCGGTCTCGGGGACGGATCAGCGCTTTGATCTGAACGAGGGCCGTCTTATATGGGCGGACGGGGGACTGCTTTTAAGCGGCTATGCCGATTATGAGGATCCCCAGGATATAAGTTTTTCGATGATGGCCAATTATCAGGATCTCTCGTATTACTTTGAAGGGGTGGTTCTTGATTCACGGTCGGTAAGCATTCAGGGCTCTTACGGCCTTAAGGTCTATGTCAGCGCCGCCGATGCCGGCATTTTTTCCGGATATGCCGAGGCCGCCGACGTTCCCATTCCGTACCGCGGACAGTTTGCCCGTTTGAATTTTTTAACGTCACTGCGCTACGATTCCCGCGATTTTTGGTCGGTGGATCTGGACCGGCTGGAAATTCTCGATATCGCAACTCCCGCATCCCGGAACGCCGTCTTCCGCGCCGCAGGCGCTCTTGATCAGGACGGAGCGCTGTTCCCCCTCATTTATTTTAACGACGGCAGAGGCCCCCTGTCCGGCAAGGCCCTTGCCTCGTGGAGCCGGGATTTTTCTTTCATCTCCGGAACGGCAAATGTACTTGAAGAAGAAAAAAACGCTGAACGCTATGATCTGGAACTTTCCTTTCGGGAAAAACAGCTGGATGCGCAGCTTTCCGTTCAGGGCCTGCAATTGGCGCGGCTTCTGGATAATGTGTATAACGCCGTCGTTGACGGCAGTGTCCGGGTGTTCCGTGAAGAAACAAATTCTTTTCAGGCGGAGATGACTATCAATTCCCTCACTGCCCGGGTACAGGACGCTGAACTGCGCGCCTCCGCCTCCGCCCGCCTTGACGATGAAGAATTTACCATACGGGATCTTTCTGTTGATTTTGGAGACCTCCAGGCGGCGATGCCCTCTCTCAGGATAAACCGGGCCGAAGCGCAGGCAGAAACAGGGGCAGAGGTAACCGGGGCATTTGCCGGCAGACAGATCGATTTGTCCCTTACTGCGGACGCCCGCTTTAATCCGTCAAATTCCTGGCTTATGATCGGCGCAGCCCTCGATTCGTTCAGCGGCGCCGTTCATGTAACGCAGATACGCCTTGACGCCCTGCAAAGCGCCGAACCCTTTGATTTGATCTTCTCCCGGGAAGAAACCGGGCTTTCCGTTTCCGGCGGTCCCCGTGACATGATACGCTTTCAGGTAAACAGGGACGGTGATTTTTATGCAGGATTTTCAAGCCCGTCCCCGATACGCGGCGCCCTCACCGGGACCATTACCGCCAACACCATAGACGCCCAGTCTTCCGATTTGTATGTTGACCTTTTCCGGCTCTGGAGCCTCCTGCCGCCGCAGCCGGATCTTGCCCTTGCCGGAGGCTACGTTACCGCCCGGGTGGCGGTTCGGGGACCGTTGGG
>JAISJS010000362.1 GCA_031261385.1 Treponema sp. | reverse complement strand
CCTTCAATAAATATATTGCCCGGGGAGGGATGCCGTTTCTGCATAATCTGCAATTTGAGGAAGCGGCGTCGAAGCAGTATTTAAAAGATCTGTATAATTCGGTGGTTTTAAAGGATATTATAAAACGCAATAGTATACGGGAAGTGGACCTTCTGGAACGGATTATTCTTTATGTGTTGTCCAATATGGGACAGCCTTTTTCCGCTGCGAGCCTTTCAAAATATTTAAAAAGTGAAAACCGGACGGTATCACCGGAAACGGTCTTAAATTATATCAAGGCGTGCGAAAACGCCTTTTTGTTCCACCGGGTCAGGCGGCAGGATCTTAAGGGAAAAAAGATATTAACCATCAACGAAAAATATTATGTTGCCGACCACGGCCTGGGTACGGCTGTCGGCGGCAGGAACGCCATTGACATTAACCTGATTCTGGAAAACGTAGTCTACATGGAACTGCGCCGCCGGGGGTACAGTATCACGGTGGGCAAGGCGGGAGAAAAAGAAATCGACTTTGTCGGGGAAAAAAACGGGGGGCGGATATATATCCAGGCGGCCTATCTTTTGGCATCTCCTGAAACTATTGCGCGGGAGTTTGAGCCCCTGCTCGCCATTCGGGACAACTTCCCCAAATATGTCCTCTCCATGGACGAGTTTGATTTTAGCCGGGAGGGGATTATACACAGGAATTTGCGGGACTGGCTGCTGGGAGAATAGGGGTGCAATTCAACGGTATCTCTATCCGCACGGTAAGGCCGTGCCCCGGATCGCTGTCAAAAGAAAGCGTGCCGTTGAGGATGGCGATCCGTTCATACATGCCCCGTATGCCCAGGCGGGTTTCGGAAAAGGCTTTGGAATGGCCGGTTGCTGCCTTCATACCGGCGCCGTCATCGGAAACAAAGACAAGAAGGCTCATCCGCTCGCCAATGTGTCCGTTTCGCAGGGTTAAAAAGGCGTTTTCTGCATGGGCGTGTTTCTCGATATTGGCAAGGGCTTCCTGAATGATGCGGTAACACTGGAGCTGCAGTTCCGGGGTAAGTCCTTCCATTACAAGGCCTTCACTGATACCTGCCCGGCAGGGAATCCCGGTGCGCTCCTCAAAACCGGTACAGAGGGCATACAGGGAATCCAGCAGATACAGGCGGCTGAAATCCGGGGGCATTATGGTCTGGCAGACTGAGCGGAGCGCTTTTAACAGATCATCCTCCATTTTAAGGAGATCAGCGCTCCCCGTTCCGCCGGATTCTTCGGTAAGGCGTTTCAACCGGGCCAAATCCTGCAAGACGGTATCGTGGAGTTCCATGGAAATGCGGGAACGCTCTGTTTCCTGTGCGATGATAACCGCCCGGGAAAAAGCGGCGGCGCCCTGTTCCTGTATGCGGGAATGAACAAGATCCTGGTAGAGCCTCCAGAGAAAAAAGACCAGGGCGGTGATAATCAGCGCAAAAATCACAAAGAAAAAATAGGTCCGGGAAAAAACCGTATCCAAAGTGTCACTTTCAAAATATTGCCAGGAGACCAGGGCGGCCCGTATGCCTTTTGCAGCCTCCTCCGCAGACGCCTGCTGTCCTGCCGCGGAAAATTCGGCAAAGGCGGCGGCAAGATCCCGTATGGCATTTTTTTGATCGCCGGGAAGCAGGGTCGCCCCTTCATACTGCCAAAACAACGGGGATGAAATATAGTGTTCCAGGCCTTCCCCAAAAGCGGCAAAAAGATCAGGCAGGGCGCTGTCGCCGGAATAAAAGGCTTTTTCGACATCCATCCACTGTTCAAGGATTGAAATAATCCCGGCGGCCTGTTTCTGCGGCGCGGGAGCGGCATAAAGCGCCGGAAATGCAAAAATCAGCAGGGCAGAAACAAACATGACAGGCAGCTGGAAGAACCTTTGCGGCTCGCGGCAATGATGCATATAAAAACTGTATCACACATGTGAATAAAACAGTATACTATTTCAAATGAAACAAAAAACCTCCGGTCAAGTGATACTCACTACGATGCTTCTCTGTATAGCGGGAACGGCAGGAAATTACGGCCTTATCCGGCTTTCCGGCGGTCTTGGCCTGGGACTTTTTCTTGATACGGTTTTTACCGTAATGGTCACCTTTTCCGGCGGCGTTTGGGCGGGGATTGTTACCGCCCTGCTTTCCCAGGCCACCTACAGCTTTGCCGATTCCTATTCCTGGGTGTATTACCTTTTCAGCATCTGCAGCATCGCTTCGGCGCTGCTCACCCGGCTTTTCATGCGCCTTTTCCCCAAAGAATGCGCCCCCGTGCGCCTGTTTAACGGCAGATCTCCGCCGGAAAGGACCGCGGCAGAGCAGCCAGGCAAGGATTCTTTTTTCGCCAGAATGATCATGCTGTTTCTGCTTTCCCTTTCCATGTGTGTCCTTATAAGCGTACTCGGCGGGCTGATTGCCGCGTTCCTGGGGCTGGTACTCCGGTCCCCCGTATCTGACGCTCCCCCGGAGACCTACTTCAAGCTGGGGCTGTTACGGCAGGGCTTAAGCCTTACCGCGGCGGAAATCCTGGCCCGGCTTCCGGTGAACCTTGTGGACCGTTTTATTTCGGTTTTTGGCGCGTACGGCGTCTCTCTGCTGCTAAAAAGAGCCCTGCAGCGGAAAAAACCAACGAAGATTTATTGACAACACCCCCGTTCCCTTATGATAATAGATAAGTGCAAAGGATGGCGCCACAATGAAGTACAATGGGAAAGTCGTTTTGTTTTTGCTGACAGGGATCATGATTGCAGGTGTTTTTTCGGGATGTTCTACGCCCCCGCCGCCGGTAGTGGAGGAACCGCCGCCTCCGCCTGCTCCGCATGTGTATGTTCCGCCGCCCCCTCCCCCGCCGCCCCCGCCGGAGGTTCCCGTGGCGCCAATCACCCGGGAAATTATACAGCAGGTAAGCAGGAGCGGGTACAATATCAATAAATTGCAGTACTTCCTCTCCGCCGACCTTGTCCTGGAAAATGAAAAAAATACCCAAAATGTAGATATCAACAATAAAGGCGAGGGTAAACTGCGGGATACCTCCACACAGGGGCAAGTAACGATCAACCGGAACATCGGCGGTATCCTTGTCGATTACCATTATAGCACCGATGAACGCGCGGTTCTTGAAGTTGGGTTTGACGAAACCAATGAAACATACACCCTGTCGTTTATAGAGCTGCCCGGTGATCAGGGCTTTGAATTGGTATACGACCGTGGTGAAGAGGACGTTCCCGCAACGGTTGCGTACGGCGATGAAATTTACCAACTGCGTTCCGGGGATGAGGCGCCGCTTCTGTTTATCAAATTTGAACGGGAACCCAGCACCGAATCGATCACCCGGGAATTGCGGGGCCGGTATTTATCGCCGGCGGATTAGCGGCATAATCCACAATGATCCCTTTGACCACATGCTCCTTGCCCAGGCAATCACCGAGCCTATGCGGTTTATCACCGGGGACGCTGTTCTGGCGGATTATTCATCTTTAGTGATGGTGATCTAATATCCTGCCGATAATAAGGGTATGAAAAGAACAACCATTATTTTACTCATTGGATTGATAACGATTGGTTTTTGCGCAGCCCAGGTTCAGCAGATTCCCCAGGGCGAAATTTTCCGTCAGGAGGGGATCGCCTCCTGGTACGGGCCGGAATTTGACGGCCGCCCCACGGCGTCCGGGGAGATTTTTGACTCCGGCCGCTTTACCGCCGCCCACCCCACCCTGCCTTTTGGGACGGAATTGACGATCACCAACAGGCACAACAACAAAAAGGTGACCGTTACGGTGAATGACCGCGGACCGTTTGTATCCGCCCGGATCATAGACCTTTCCAAAGCGGCGGCGGCGCAGCTTGATATGCTGGTTACCGGGACCGCGCCGGTACTGGTGGAAAGCACCGGCAGGGTTACCTTCCCCGCAGCCGGAAAACCGGCCCAGGTTATTCCCGCAGCGCAGACCGGCAGCGAGTCCCCGCCTCCCGATCCGCTGTGGGTCTCTGCAGCTGAAGCTGCTGAAATTGAAGTCACCGGGATAGTCCCCGCCGGAGAGAACCCTCCACCCGAAAACTTTGCACAAGAACTCGTGGTTACCATTGAACCCCCGGCGCCGGGGACCGTCCAGGCAGTTACCGTAATTTCAGCGCCTGCCGCAGCCATACCGTCCGAACGACAGGTAACGCTGATACCGGCGATAACGCCTGCGGCAAACAAGGTATACCGCCTTCAGGTGGGAGCCTACCGTATCGCCCGCAATGCCGTAGAGGCCTTTGACAAACTGAAAAACGCCGGGCTGAACCCTGCCTATGAACGGAACGGAGAACTTTTCAGGGTAGTGCTTGCAGGTGTCCGTGCAGAGGATCTCAATTCCATAACCGGGAAACTAAAAGCAGCGGGCTTTAGCGAAGCCCTTATCCGCGAAGAACGCTAGATTTTTTTCTGCAATGAATAAACGGGCCTTGCGTGCGGACATTCTTTTGCTCATCACCGCGTGCATCTGGGGTTTTGCCTTTGTAGCGCAAAAAGCCGGAATGGACTATGTGGGGCCCTACTCCTTTAATGGTATCCGTTTTATTTTAGGCAGCCTTTCCCTGCTTCCCCTGATTATTTTTAACAGAAATAAAAAACAGAAAACTCAAGGAGAATCAACAACCCCGCCGCTGACCCCAAAGATTTTTTTCGGTTCCACACTCCTGGCCGGAACATGCCTGTTTATCGCAGCATCATTGCAGCAGACAGGAATCATGACAACCACTCCGGGACATTCGGGGTTTATCACCGGGCTCTACGTCGTGTTGGTTCCGATAATTGGTATTTTTTTGGGAAGGAAAACCGGAATCCCCACATGGATTGGCGCTTTCCTTACCCTGACGGGGCTTTTCTTCCTCAGCGCCATGGGCAACGAAGGCGCCATCAACCAGGGAGATGTAATCACCATTATCAGCGCCTTCTTTTGGGCCTTTCACGTTCTTGTTATCGATAAGCTGGTTCAAAATATTGACCCGTTGATCCTTTCATCGGGCCAGTTTGCATGGACAGGAATTTTTTCCATTATCGTGGCTGTTGTCCTTCGCGAGTCTGTTTCCCGGGAAGCCGTTATCGCCGGAATTATCCCGATACTTTACGGCGGACTCTGCTCGGTGGGTATAGCGTACACGCTCCAGGTAGTCGCCCAGAAAGATGCGCCCCCCGCGCACGCTACCATTATACTCTGCCTCGAAGGCTGCGTTGCTGCCATAGGCGGGGTGCTGATCCTCCACGATCCGCTTGGAAAATGGACCCTGCTGGGATTTGTTCTGATGTTTGCAGGAATGTTGGTAAGCCAGGGTGAAGTAATCGCCGGCGGATTTAAGAAGAAGAACTGCTGACTATTTCTTCCCGATAAGCGCCCTGACTCCTGCGGTTCCCAGAAACACAATTCCTGCAATGATCACCGTTACAGCTCCTACGGGCAGATCAAAAGCCCATCCTGCGATGAGGCCGCTGACGGAAAAAACAGCAGAAAAAATACAGCTAAAAAACATCATGCCGCCGAGGTTCCGGGCAAAGCTGCCTGCGGTTCCTGCGGGGAGGGTGAGCATGGCAATCACCATGACGATTCCGACAAAGGTTTGCAGCAG
>JAISJS010000358.1 GCA_031261385.1 Treponema sp. | reverse complement strand
GTGTATCTTTTCTTCACCAAGGCGGTCAAGGAGGGCAATGGCAAACCCGGCATGAAGGAGGACCTCACCACCCGAAAGGGTCACGCCGCCCCCGGATTCTTCGTAGAAGGGGCGATCCTGGAGGCAGGTTTCCATGATCTCCTCCACCGTGTAATAGCATATATCCGGAGAGGAACCTTCGGGCTGCGCACCCGGTGGAGTATCGGCAGGCCCAAGGCCTGCTTCCAAGGTCTCCCGAGGAGACCAGGACTCCGGATTGGAGCACCAGCGGCAGCGGAGCGGACAGCCCTTAAAAAAGACCACCGTGCGGATGCCGGGGCCATCGTGGAGACTGAATTTCTGAATATTAAAGATAAGCGCTTTGTCCGGCATGATGTTTTTATTATATGACCTATTCTTGGTCAATATCAAATAAAATTGCTTATTTTAATAACAAATTTTCTAATTCTAACAACTTTTTTCTTGACAAACTACAAATACCGGTTTACCCTTATTCGCATGGACCTGCATAGCAAAGGAAACAATGATTATGAATAAGTCGATCAAGCGTATTTTTGCCAGTAACGGGCGATAGGATAAGGGGTAACTATAGGTTCGCGCCGTTTCAATGATGTGAAATGGGTTTTATCTGCCCCAGTTTGAGGCAGTGAAGAATATATTTTCGGAGGTAAAGAGATGAAAAGGTTTTTAGTCTGTTTTTTGATTTTCGCAGTCTGTGTATCCAGTTTTGCCGCAGGGTCGAAGGATACTGCCGGTAAGGGGCGCCTGTTTGGTTTTACCGCCATGGATTTGACCAATCCCCCCCTGGTTACGCTGCGGGATAGTGTTCAGAAGGCAGTTGAAGCCAGGGGCGATCGCCTGATTTCTGTTGACGGGTACCTTGATCAGACCCGGCAGAATAATGGTATTGAAGATATGATTACCCAGGGGATAGAGGTTCTGTTTCTGAACCCCGTCGATTCCCAGAGCGTTCAGCCGGCTCTGGAGGCCTGCAAAGCGGCCGGGATAAAGGTTGTGGTGGTTGATTCCGGCGTTGCCCGATCGGATCTTACCGCATCATTTGTTTCATCAGATAGTATTCAGGCAGGAAAACTGAGCGGACAGGCAATTATTGATGCCCTTCCTAACGGCGGTAAACTTGCCCTTATTGAAAATCCTCTGGCGGAATCTATTGTTTCCCGGGTTAAGGGTTTGGAATCGGCGCTCCAGGGCAGTAAGGTTACTATTGTGGAAAGAAAATCTATTTCCCGAATGGAACAGGCGCTTCCCACCGCAGAGGATATACTCCAGGCGCACCCCGACTTGGACGCATTCTGGGGCCTGAATGATGATGTAAGTCTGATTATCCAGGGCGCGGTAGAATCTTCCGGAGCCGCGAACAGGGTGAAGGTCTTTAGTATTGACGGCACCCCTTCGGGTAAAAGATCCGTGGCCCGTGGCGGTTTATACGCCGTTGTTGCCCAGTCCGATATCCGGATGGGAGCCACCGCTGCGGAAGTCGCGTATAAAATTTTGGCGGGAGAAAAAGTAGACGCCGCCTACCTTATTGAGACGAAACTTATTGACCGGAAAAATATCGGACAGTTTGACGTTGACGCCTGGGAATAAATAAACGGAGCGGGCCTTGAACGATACCTTGCTTTTGGAAATGAAACATATCAGTAAGCAATTCCCCGGAATCAAGGCTTTAGATGGGGTTGATTTTGATCTGCATGCCGGGGAAGTTCATGCCCTGCTTGGGGAGAACGGCGCGGGAAAATCAACCCTTATTAAAATTCTCGGCGGTATATACCCCAGGGATGGGGGCGATATCGTAATTAACGGCAAACCGGCGGATATTAATACGGTGAATAACGCCAGAGATTTTGGTATCAGCGTTATCCATCAGGAATTGGTTCTGGTGCCCCAGTTAAGCGTGGCGGAAAATATTTTTCTTGGACGGGAGCCCAGAAAGCGAAACCGCTTGATTGATTTTGATGTCATGCGCAAAGAAGCGGCACGGATTCTTTCGGAACTTGATTTGAGTATCGATCCTGATAAACGGGTATGGAGGCTGTCCATCGCCCAACAACAGATGGTTGAGGTCGCGAAGGCAATCTCGTTTAACGCGAAAATAATGGTAATGGACGAACCTACCTCTTCCATAACCAGTAAAGATGTGGACGCGCTTTTTACAAAAATAAAACGGCTGAAGTCCCTGGGGATCGGTATTATTTATATTTCCCATCGCATGAGCGAGCTGCAGGAAATTGCCGACCGGGTAACGGTACTGCGGGACGGAAAATATGTGGCGACAAAAACAACGGCGGAAACGACGAATGACGAATTGATCGCCCTCATGGTCGGCAGGTCTATGACCAGCTATTATACCCGGACCTACAATACGTATTCCGAAGTTGTTCTTAAAGTGGACCACATGACCACTCCGGTGGTGCATGATATCAGTTTTGAGTTAAAAAAGGGCGAGATTCTTGGATTTTCCGGCCTTATCGGAGCGGGGAGAACCGAGACCATCTTGGGCCTGATGGGTCTCCATGAGGTACGGTCAGGAAAAATCTATCTGGAGGGGAAGGAACTCTCCCCAAAATTAAGCGTACGAAACCATATCCGCAAGGGGATAGCCCTGGTCCCGGAGGATCGGAAGGGGGAAGGCATATTTCCGCTTCGTTCCCTCCGCTTTAATCTGACCCTAAAAGTTTTGCGGCAATTTATCAAAGGGGTGCTGAACGATTTACCGGAAGAACACAGGATTACTAATAATGGTATAGAAAAATTATCAATCCGGGCCGCCAACGATCTGGTTCCCATAGGGGTTCTGTCCGGGGGGAATCAGCAAAAAGTAATAGTAGCTTCCTGGCTGGCAACGAATCCAAAAATATTGATTTTAGATGAACCTACCAAGGGAATTGACGTGGGGGCGAAGGGCGAGATCTACGAAATTATGAATGAGCTTGCAAAGGCGGGGGTCGCCATCATCATGATTTCCAGTGAACTGCCGGAAGTAATAAATATGAGTGACCGGGTAGCGGTAATGCGGGAAGGCAGAATCCAAAAGATTCTTGACCGGGGGGAAATTTCTCAGGAAACAATAATGCAATACGCGGTAGCAATATAAGCGCCGCGGAAAAACAGGAGTAACCATAGTGAAAGCCGACAGTATACAGAAACACGGGGTTCGCAGTTTTGGCAGCGGCGTAATGGCCTATTTGCGGCGGAATGTGGGAATAATGATAGGCCTGGCGGTTTTGTGGATTGTTATTGCCAATCGATCCCCCATTTTTCTGACCCAGCGGAATATTATGAATGTGCTGCGGCAGATATCGACAAACATGTATCTGGCCACAGCCATGACAATGATCCTCATCGCCGGAGGGATCGATCTGTCCGTCGGGTCCGCCCTTGCGGTGGTTGGGGTTTTGAGCGGCACACTGCTCTTGTCCGCAGTGCCGGTACCCCTGGTAATCATCATATGCCTTATCGCCGGAGTTTTTATCGGCCTGGTTAACGGCATTATTATTTCCCGTACCACCCTGCCGCCGTTTATTGTTACTTTTTCTATGATGAGCATCCTCAGGGGTACCGCCTATGTGTATACCGGCGGGGTAACGGCGCGTATCGACAACCCGGATTTTATAAACCTTGGTACGGGATATCTGGGCATTGTTCCTTTGCCGGTAGTATATATGTTAGTTATTATGTTTATTGTTTTTTTGGTCCTGAATAAAAGCGCCCTGGGGCGTCATATTTATGCTACCGGGGGCAATGAAAAGGCCGCTATTTACAGTGGCATTAATGTACGGCGGGTTCGGCTCTTTGTATACGTGTTCAGCGGTGTTATGGCCGCCGTTGCGGGCATGACCCTGGCCGCCCGTTCCTACAGCGGTAACCCGATTTTTGGGAACGGCGCCGAGATGGACGCTATTGCCGCCTGCGT
>JAISJS010000334.1 GCA_031261385.1 Treponema sp. | reverse complement strand
TTAAGCAAGGTCGACACCAATGCAGAAGAAAAGAAATATAAAATCGGCAGCGGTGACTAAAACCGTACCGCCTCAAAAATCCAAATTTCTCAATGGTACTGACTATGTCATTATTCTGCTTTGTCTTGCTGCGTTATTTTTCTCTCTCCGGCTTTTTTGGACAGATTTAAACCGGAGCCTTTCCCGGGCAGGCGAAGTTTCTGTGGGAACCATTTCATGGAAACAAAAAGCGGCCCAGCGGCGTTTTGTTGACCGGGTTCTCTGGGACCGGCTGCAAAAGGAATCACCGGTTTATAACGGTGACCTTATCCGCACTGCCGATCTTTCGGAAGCTACCATAACGTATCGCAGCGGCGAAATGATCAATCTGGCAGAAAATACGCTTATTCAGATATCGCGGGAAGATGATGTGCTCCGCCTTGATTTAACCCAGGGGGACATCAGCATTGATACCTCGGATGGAACCGGAAAAGGAATTGTCCTTTCCATGGGAACCACCAATATTACCGTTTCCTCCGGCGGAGTAGTGAGCGCCGCCGCTTCGGATGACGGCGGCTTTAAGCTGGCAGTGTCAGAAGGAAGCGTCACGGTGAATACCGCCGCAGGAGCACAGGAAATGGCGGCCGGTGACGCATTTGTTTTTGATACAGAGGGCAATGCCCTGTTTAACCCTATAGCCGCTCCGCTTTCCCCCCGGTCCGGCGCCCGGTATCTGAATCCGGAAAAAGGAACTATATCCATTCCCTTTATCTGGAAAGCAGTGAACTATACCGAAGATGAAATGACCCGGCTTGAAGTTGCCGAAGATCGGGGATTTACCCGGATTGCGGTAAAAGAAGAAACCAAAGAAGATCACCTCTCTGTTAATTTAAATTCCGGTATTTGGTGGTGGCGGGTGTATCCCGATTCCGGTGAAACAGGCATAACCGGAAAACTCACCATAACCCAGGTATCGGCGCCTGCGCTTATCACCCCTGCGGAAGGCTATGCATACCGTTACCGGTCCCGGCAGCCTGCGGTACGGTTCCAGTGGACAGAAGCGGCGGCCAGCGGAAACGATCAGGATACTTCCCCGTACTTTCTGGAAGTTTCTGATAACCCGGAATTCCGTGAGAGCGCAATACAGACACAGGTACGGGGAACTTCGATGGTTTATTCAAAACTGGGAAACGGCCGCTGGTACTGGCGTGTGCGGCCGGTTTTTTCAGAGAACATCGAAAAAGGAACCTTTACGGGAATTTCGCCGGTCCATACCTTTGCTATTGAAAGCACCGATGCACTGCGCGCGCCGGTGCTTTCATCCCCAAATAACGGAAGCCGTATCAATATCGCCGCTGAAAGACAGGATATTTATTTTGCATGGAAACCTGATATGGAGGCGGATACCTACACCATACGGATTTCCCGCAGCGAAGATTTAAGCAGCCCCCTGATACGGGAAACGGTTTACGATAATGTGTATATCTACGGCGCCGCCGCCGGTCTGCCGGCGGGACAATATTACTGGGCGGTCTACCAGACCGACATTGAGGGCAACGATTCCCCGCTCTCCGCAGTACGTTTGTTTTCCGCTGTTGAAGCTGCAGAAGAAGAACTGTCACCGCCTGTCCCATTTCCTGCGCCCGCGGTGATACGCCCGGTTAATAACAGCGCGGCGACTATTCAGAAAACTGACAAAATGGAATTCCGGTGGCGGAATATTGAAGGGGCGGATTATTACCTGTTCCGCCTGTTCAATCAGGCAAACCGGGAGAGGCCCCTGTTTGAGAATACCGCATACGGAGAAACTGCGCAGGCCATGGATTGGACCGAATACGGTGACGGCGATTACTACTGGACCGTTCAGGCCTTTGCCTATGAAAGTACCCGGCAGCCAAGGAGAACCGGACTTGTCTCCGGATCGGCCTTTTCGGTCTCCGTGCAGGAGCCTCCTGTCGTGCAGCCGCCCGCACGGCCAAGGCCGGTGACGCCGCCGCCTGCAGTGGTACAGCAGCGGCCCGTTGCGCCGCCGCCTGTTGTACCGCCCCCGATTATTTTGCTTCCCGCCGCAGAAGATCAGAAGCCTGCAAACGGCTATCTTATCGGACCAGAGCAGCTGCGGGAAAGTTTACGCTTGACCTTTACCTGGAATGCGGTGCAGGGCGCCAATGCCTATACCTTCAGTGTTTTATCGAACAGCGGGAGAGAAATCATCCGTACCGCAGCGCTGAATCAAACATCTTACACGATAGAAGATCTGTCTATCCTTGATGTGGGGAATTTTATCTGGCAGGTAGAAGCGCTGGCCCTGGAAGATGACGGCTCGATCAAGCAGCATGGGCAAATAATCCAAAACAGATTTTTGATAGATATCCCCCTGCCCGGTGATCCCGGGCGGCACAATACCGGGACGTTATATGGGCGCTAAAACAAACGTGCGGCGGTTCTGCGTTCTTGGAGCCCTTCTGCTTGCCCTTGGCGTAACCGCCGCCGCCCAGGAACAAAACCGGGAATGGTTCTCCTATGTGCAGCAGGCCGAAGGAGAAGCGGCAATCATCCAGCACCTTTCCTGGGATCCCGAAGCGTATGCCCGGCGTTACGAAATAACGGTGGCGCAGGATCAAAACGGCATATATGCGGAAATATTCCGGGAATCAACAGAAGCCGCTTTTATTGAAGTATCCCTTGGGCCCGGGAAATACCGGTACCGGATACAGGTCTACGATCTGTTGAACCATCCGCGGGGAAATCCTGCATGGGAATATTTTGAGGTAATGAGCGCCCTGCAGCCGGAAATACAAAGCGCCAGCCCGGAGGCTTTTTTTCCGGAAGATAATGCAGAATGGACCGTCACCCTTACGGGCAGCAACTTTGCCGAAGGAGCGGAGATCTTTTTGCGGGAGCGGGATGGAAAAACTCTTGATATAATTCCCCGGTCGGTAACGACAGAAGATGGAGGCGAGTCCCTCATCCTCACTTTTGATGCAGAGCAGCTTTCGGCAGGAGATTATGATGTGTACATCAAAAACCCCGGAGGACTTGCAGCCTCCGCAAAAAATATCAAAGTTGCTTCCCCCGGAAAACACATTGATACACTTATTGCAGCAGGATATGGGCCCATTATTCCCCTTTACGGCAAATTCTTTACCGGGGTTTTTAACAAGCCCGTTGATCTCCTGGGGTTCTATGCCCGTATCGGCGCTGTTCCCGTTAAGCAGCGCTGGGGTAATTTCGGCGCGGAAACAGAACTCTTCTGGAATTACCTGGACAATTCCGGCGATGAGTACAGCGCCTCTTCCCATGTGGCCGGAGGACACATCAATCTGCTGTACCAGTATTGGCCGACAGATCGCGTCATAGCGCTGAACGTCCGGCTGGGAGCAGGAATTACCGCAATACTCGATTACCATTACCATGACGGGTATGGGGATATGTCTGCCTTTTACAGTTACTATATATCCGCAGGCGCCGGAGCTTCGATACAGTGGTTCATCCGCAGGCCATTTTTTCTGGAATTCGGAATGGAATTTAATCATTTCTTTACGACAAAAGACGCTACCCAACCGGGTTTTATCAGGCCGGTACTGGGCGGCGGGCTGCAATTCTAGTTCCACGTTGAAACAATAATTTTTACCGCTTTCCCTCACGTATTTCCCCCCTGACAGGCGGTATCTGCAAAACCATGCCGGGGATAATGAGGTCGGGGTTATCCGGTTTTGGGAAGGTATTTCTATTCGCCTCATATAGAAGCGGCCATTGCGTAGCGTCGGCATAGACAAAAGGCTGGCGTGCAATTTTCGTAAGCGTGTCCTGGTACTTAACCACATAGAAAGCCGGCAAATCATTTTCCGCCCTGATTTCGGGAACAGGCCGGGCAGTATACTCATTCGCAGGAACTATCGTCTCAAGATTTGCACCTTCTGTAATAACCGTAAAATTTCGTATATCTGACGGGATTGAACTATTTCCTTCAATATCTGTTTGAAACACGGTCCAATAATATTGACCGGCAGAAAGTTTGGCAATGTGCGGATCATAGCTAAAATAATTTTTACCGGTAGTTTCTAAAATCACAGGACTGGACAAATTATTATTTGACGAAATTTTTATCGTATAGCTTATTGCTTCCGTCTCTTTTCGCCATGAAAACAGAACAGGCTGGAAGCCAGATTCAAAATTGATCGTACTGTCGTTTACAGGGGCAATAAGCGGCGGCGGGGAAAGAACATCATTATTGTTAATATCAAACAATGAAGATGCAGCGCCGCTTCCCGAAGGCAGGCTTTCATATTCGGGACCGTAAAAAGGTGTTACACGCCAGTACCATCGTCCAATACCCAACCGGGAAGTAACTGCCGAATTTGAATGCGTTTTCAGTATGATTTCGGGCCTTTTCAATGCACGATCTTTCGCCACCTCCAAAAGGTACCATGAAGCTTCTTCCTGTTCAGTCCACTGGAAACGTATTGCCGGTTTCCTGGTTCTAAAGGTAAATTCCTGCAATTCACCGGGGCTTATAAGTTTAAGCGGCGGCGCATTATATATACTTAGTTTTACGCCTGCGCTTTTTTTAATGGCGGGTATTGTATCAGGCACAGAAAATACGCGCCACCAGTAGATACCCGGCCGCATAAAAACGGCAGCATGATTTTCGAATGTTTCCACGGTTGTTATAATTTGTGTAAAGTTACGGTCTATTGCAACTTCCAGCCGACTTGCCGCGTTCCCGGTATAGTTCACCATATCCCAGCTGAAATCAAGGGGCATTGATTGGGAGTCATCAACTGAAGATGCCGCCATTACTATCTTTGCATTGGGACGCGGTGAAATCATCACTACCTGCGGACCCGGATCGACGCTTCCGTCCGCCAAAAAAGCGAATACCTGCCCTGCCCCTGCCGTTACGGTCTGTTTCGCATTTTGCAGTATTACTTTTCCCTCACTGACCTGCAGATTAAAACCGCCGTCATCTGTGGCAGCGGCACTCACAACTGCGCCTGCCCCTACCGTTACCGTTGTTCCGCCTGAATATAAAACAATTTCGCTTTCCTCCGCGTTAACATTTACACCGCCTTCAGTCACGCTGATTCGGGGCATGGCGTCATCGGCATAAACCTGGATAAGACTGTTTTCCAAAAGTTCCACCGCTCCGCTGTTTGCATTAAAGGTAATGGTCGCTTCTGAAAGGTCTGCCGTACGGATAAAGTCTCCGTTATAAACAGGACTTTCTCTTTTAAGCCTGTCCCAAAGAACACGATCGACAAAACGCCGTTGAGCAGCCTTATATTTAAATGTAATGGTTCCGACAGGCGTTTCGTTGATACGCGAAAGCGTTTTGTTTAAATCTGCTACAAAAAACCATAAACATAAACGGTCCCCGCAAGACAGCCAATAATCACAAAACGGTCTGATGATGAAAACCTGCCGGGAAACGTTTTGCCGTCTTTTAAAGTCATTATTCGCCGCCAAACTTAAACTTCTTTTCTTTGTCCTCAGCATCATCGGTTGAAGTTCCGCTCTGTGCTATTTCGCTATCTGTATATCCGATAAAGCGCTGTACCTCTTTAAGGGTCTCAGGCTCACCCCCGCCTGAATTTTCGGCCAGATTAATAACAGCGAATACCCGTAATGGCTTTTCTTTACCCTTTACCTTTGCCGGCGGCATTTCCTCAACAATGATTTTATCGGCAATTAAATTCCATGTATCTTCGGTGATCAATATATCGGTGTGAAGCGGCTTGTTCAAAGCTTCTGTACGGGAAGCCAGATTAACAGGGTCGCCGATGACGGTATACTCCATACGATTATCGGAACCGAGCTGGCCGGCGGAAACAATACCGGTATTAATGCCGCAGCCAATCCGGATCGGCGGATTATAATCTTCGTCCGCTCCCAATACTTCTACATTATCAGGATCGGTACGGGTAGAATTCATTTCGGCTAATGCCTTGCGCATTTCTATGGCGGCTTTTACACAGTTCAGGGCATCCCCTGCCGCAGAGCCTGAGGTAAATGCAGTACCCCAATGCGCCATGAGTCCGTCTCCCATATATTTATCAACAATTCCATCGGTCTTTTCAACACATTCAACCATGCGGGTAAAATAATTATTCAGCCAGTAAATAATTTTATTGGATGCTTCTTCGTGATATTTCCTGGTAAATTTTTCTGACTTTTCAGTAAATCCGCGAATGTCGGAAAAAAAGATTGTTGCATGTTTCGGAAGGCCGCCGGGTTTAATTTCACCGCGCATGGCCCTGACGGCTAAATGCCTGTTGGTAAAACGCCCGAAAATTTCAAGCGCTTTACTCATCCTGATAAAATTGGTTGTTAAAACACCGATTTCGTCCCGGGTTTCAGGCTTTAGATCCAGTTCAAATTGTCCCGCTTCTATTTTTTCAGCGGCAACGGTAAGCGCCTTGAGCGGCCTGCTGATTGTTTTACTAAAAAACCAGATAAACATAATGGCAATAAAAAGCACGGCGCCGGTAAGCCACATATTTCTCCGGGTCGTAGCGGCGATACCTTCAAAAACTATTTTGTACTCGACATTCGTAATGACTGCCGCGTTCCCCATTGAAAGTTTTCGGAAAGCGCCGAAATATTTTGTTCCGTCAAGATCGGTATAAAGTGTCTGAAAACTATTTTCCGTACTCTCGGTCATTAATTCTACAAGCGGATTTTCGGCGATATTGGCGCCTGCCATAACAAGGCCGGTCTCAGGGTGAGCAAGTACATCCCCATCGCCATTCACCATGAACGATGCATTGGCTCCTGTCCCAAATGCTTCGGTCAGGGAATCGGAAGAAAACACGATAAGCGCCACGCCATTTTTGTCTGCACCCTGTAAAGGTGACGCCTGCCAGGGATAGAATATTGCCAATACAGGAATGCCAAATACAGGCGCGGTGTTAAGAAGCAGCGTCTCTCCCGCTATGGATCGTTCCATGGCCCATGCATACGATGTAAAAAAATCATCAATCAGCTTACGGTCAATCCCGTTGGACAGAAGAAAATTATCGTTCAGTAAAAGGGTAGAAGCTGCTGCAGCAGAAAAACTCTGCGCGATGACCGCGATATCCTGATTCCTGTCAAAGAAGAAGGCTGCGGCCTGTCCGGCGGCAGGCGAATCTTTGCCGACCGCATCCAAGGTGTCAAGCAGAGCCAGCGAAGTGGATACCGTTACTTTAAGACTGTTTTCCGCTTCCGCAGCCGATCGCTGGTTAATGGTAAAATTATTATCCTCCGCGGTCACCCTGACATCGCTCGAAACCATTACCGAAACCAGTATCGTGATCACCCCCAATGAAAGGAGGAGCAGCACCGTAATGATGAATACCAGTTTGGCGCCAATTGGATATTTTACTTTTGCAGATACATTTGAGTCCGCAATTACGGACGCTTTGGCGTACCGCAATGACGTGCCCCCGGCCTCAGGCGGTTTATAAACAGGGTTTACTGTTTGTTGCGGCGGAAGGCGCTCCGGCGAAGGCTCTGCAGGTATCGAATTTGACCTTTTGGACTCAGCAGGCGCTGTTAAAGGGGTCTCCGCCGTCTTTACGGATACTTTTAGCTCAGGGCTTCGCGATATCTGTGTTGCAGACAACTGCTGCAATAATTTTTTCTTCAACCGTTTATTCATTCAGTACCCACAATCATCACAATTTACCCACACCCCGGGATAAATCATATTTTGCTACAATTTTTACTGAAATCAAGGCGCCGATCACGCTCAACCCGGCACGCGAGAGCGTGTTCGCCCAACTATGTAACACAGCGTAAGGCCCGGTAAAAGCCGCAGCACCGAAAAAAGGCTTCGGGCCGAATTGTAATTGCCACGCAAACAATGTTCGATTCCGCTCGGCACTAAACTACAGAGTTAAAGCACTTTTTGAAAGTATTTATCACTGTAATTAAGGCGCCGATCGGAATCGAACCGATGCATAAAGGTTTTGCAGACCTCTCCCTTACCGCTTGGGTACGGCGCCAGTATCGTTACTATAACAAAATTGCATAACTTTTGTCCAGTCGTCGTTGACCTATGGGCATTTTAGGTTTATAATCGAAAGAGATGTGGATTTCACATAAATCATGGAGGTTTTTATGAAAAAAGTGTTGGTTTTTACGGTTTTAGCCGCTGTTGTTGCGGTTTCCGTAATGTTTTTGGGCTGCAACAAGAAAAAAAGCAGTGATTCGGCTGCTTCCGGCGAACAGGTGACGGTACGGCTTTTGACCGACGCCACGGGGATTGATGACAAGTCCTTTAACGCCGCGGCTTGGCGGGGTATTCTCCAGTTCTACGGCGATACCTGGAACAATGCCAGGCTGCGGGGCAAAAACTACGATGTAGTTACCGCCCAAACACAGGATATGTACATTCCCAATCTCAGGCAGGCCACCGACGAGGGGTACGATCTTGTCGTCACCACGGGCTTTACCTTTGCCGATGCTCTCGGTGAAGTTGCCGGCGGCAACCCCAATCAAAAATACCTGATCGTTGACGTTGACTGGGTAGGGCTTCCCAACGTCATGCAGGCCATTTATGCGGAACATGAGGGCTCCTACCTCGTGGGCGCGGCGGCGGCGCTTAAAGCCAGGGCTGACGGCATCAGCAATCCGCGCTTCGGCTTTATCGGCGGGGTTCCCGGCAAGACGATTACCAAGTTTGAAGTCGGCTTTGTTCAGGGGGTTCTTTCGGTAACTCCCGATGCCCAGATAGTTGATTACTATGTAAACAGCTGGGGTGAACCGGGGCTTGCCAAGACCCAGGCCAAGAATTGGTACGATGCCGGAGTATACGCCATTTATTCAGCTGCCGGCGGCAGCGGTAACGGCACTATCGCCCAGGCCAAGGAATACCGGTCTGCGGGAAAGAACGTATGGGCCATCGGGGTCGATTCGGATCAGCATGAAGAAGGGCTTTACAATACCAGTGATTCGGCGGTGCTTACCTCGATGCTCAAGATGGTCGAAACCAGCCTGATCTACGGCCTCAACTCGGTAAAGAACAACACGTTCCGCGGGGAGGTCATCACCTTTGACATAAAGGCCGACGGCGTCGGATATTCTACCACCAACTCCGCCCTTTCTGCGGACATTAAAACCCAGCTTGAGCAGATCAAACAGAAGATTGTCTCAGGCCAGATCCAGATAGCCGCAACCAATGCGGATGCGAAGAAACTTCCCGGTTTCCCGCAGAACCTGAGGGCAGTTGACGACTGATTGTACACAGCAAATTAACCACGGAGGTCATTGTGCCGGCTCCTGCCATTGAGATGATCGATATCACCAAGGTTTTTCCCGGGGTCGTCGCAAATGATCGGGTTAATTTAACGATTGACCAGGGCGAAATTCACGCCCTTCTCGGGGAAAACGGGGCCGGTAAATCGACCCTTATGTCTATTCTTTTCGGCCTTTACGAAAGTGACAGCGGGGTCATCAAGATCCGGGGTGAAGAAGTAAAAATCAAAAACCCCAACGATGCGACGGCCCTGCATATCGGTATGGTGCATCAGCATTTTAAGCTGGTGCACAATTTTACGGTAACTGAAAACATCGTTCTGGGGCTTGAACCCCGTACCGGTCCCGGGAACCTGGACCTCCGGAGCGCCGAAAAACGCGTGGCGGAACTTTCAGAAACCTACGGCCTTGCAGTTGATCCGCGGGCGCGTATCGAAAATATCACCGTAGGAATGCAGCAGCGGGTGGAGATCCTCAAGATCCTCTATCGTAATGCGGACATTCTGATTTTTGATGAACCTACCGCGGTCCTTACCCCGCAGGAAATTGATGAACTTTTGGCAATCTTCCGCCGCCTTAAAGCGGAGGGAAAAACCATCGTATTTATCACCCATAAACTGAAAGAGATTAAAGCCGCTGCGGACCGCTGTACGGTACTGCGCCGCGGAAAATATATTGATACGGTTAATGTTGCTGACGCTGACGAAAATGAACTTGCCGAAAAAATGGTAGGCCGTTCGGTCAGTTTTAAAATCGAAAAGAAGCCGCAGCAAAGCGGCGATATAATCCTTAAAATCGAAAATTTAACGGTGATAGGGGCCAAGGGAATTCCCGCAGTGAGCGGCCTTTCACTTGATGTGCGGGCGGGGGAAATTGTCGGAGTCGCCGGAGTTGACGGCAACGGCCAGTCGGAACTGGTGGCTGCCATTTCCGGTCTGCTCCCCGTCAAATCGGGCAGGATACTCCTAAAGGGCAGAGACATAATACATGACAGCATCAAAAGCCGGAACGAAGGCGGCATTGGACTGGTCCCCGAGGATCGGCACCGCCACGGCCTTGTTCTGGATTTCCGTCTTGATGAAAACCTTGTCCTCAAAAGTTTCCGCAAAAAACCGTATTCAAATGCCGCAGGCTTTCTCCAGTTTCACAAAATCGCCAAACACGCCCAGGCCCTCATAACCGAATTTGACATCAGGGCGGGAAGCGGCCCGGCAACTCCCGCCAAATCCATGTCCGGCGGAAACCAGCAAAAAGTTGTCATCGCCCGGGAAATCGATCTTTCCCCGGATCTGCTCATCGTTTCCCAGCCTACCCGCGGGCTTGATGTGGGAGCTATCGAGTATATCCACCGCCGCATTGTCGAAGAACGGGATAAGGGGCGGGCGGTACTCCTTGTATCGTTTGAACTTGATGAGATACTGGGACTGTGCGATCGTATTGCCGCGCTTTCCAAGGGCCAGGTGGTCGGCGTGCTGCAGGCGGAAGAAGCGGATGAACGGCGTATCGGCGCCATGATGGGAGGACTGTCCTCCGAAGGAGTCCTTCATGCCTGAATTGAAAGATGAAAAAAAAGGCAGCTCTTCCGGTACGCTGGGAACGAAAATCCTTGAGGTCTTTACCAGTTCCGACGGGCTTGTTTCCATTGCGGTAGTATTGCTGGGGTTCCTGGTGGGGACCCTGCTCATCATTCTGGTAGGCCGGAAACCCGGCGGTATGTATCAGGCGATCCTTCAGGTAGTGACCGGCTGGGATCTCAGGCGGGGCACGCAGAACATGCGCTATGTGGGGGAATGGCTGGTAAGTTCGATACCGCTTATCCTCTGCGGGTTTTCCATGGCCTTTGCATCTCGGACAGGTCTTTTTAACATCGGCGCCGAAGGGCAGTATATCGCGGGGCTTACCGCCGCCCAGTTTATGGCGTTTTATTTTCCGCCCATCCCCGTCCTGCATTGGGTCGTTGCCGTTACTGCGGCAATTCTCGCCGGAGCTGTCTGGGGCGGCATAGTCGGATATTTCAAAGCCCGCTTCAACGTTTCCGAGGTAGTCGCTACAATTATGATGAACTACATCGCACTGTATATGTCGCGCTATCTCACCATGAAAATCCCCGGAACCAACACGTTTAAAACCCCGGATTATCCTGCGACGGTGCGGCTTTCAAGCCACTTCCTGGAATCCATTACCAACGGTTCCCGCCTGAACTACAGCCTGTATCTTACCCTTGCGGCAATAATATTTTACTGGCTGGTGATGGGGAAAACCCGGCTGGGCTATTCCCTGCGGGCAACCGGCCTCAATAAGGAAGCTGCCCGTTACGGCGGAATCAGTGTAAATACCAGCATCACCACCGCA
>JAISJS010000280.1 GCA_031261385.1 Treponema sp. | reverse complement strand
AACCGCAAAGTCGAATAAGTTAAAGAAGGAATAAGAAAATTTCCTTCCTTTTTCGACTGCGAACCGAAGGTTCGATTCGACTTTGCGGTTTGTATTCTCTCTTGAATTTGGAATTGCTTGCGTTTTATTGATTAAGTAAACTTTTTCGGGTATCCTTTGTTTAGGAGTAAATATGGCCTTATCGGACCGAATTTCAACAATTTTAAAGGAAAATGGGTTCAATCAAAAACAATTTGCTGAAAGTGTATTTGTTACCGAAGGCTATGTTTCCCGCCTCCTGAAAGACGCCATCGGAATGTCAAATTCGACCGCCATGCTGATAGAAAAGGTCCACGGATATTCAAAGGAATGGATACTCCACGGGACGGGGCCTAAAATGCTGAAAAACGGCGGGGCAAAATCGTTGACGGCGGTTCAAAAAAAATTAATCGCGGAAATTGAGTTAATGACCGACGACGAACTGTTTTTTATCGTAACTTATATCGAAGCGGTCAAGAAGAAAAAGGCTATGTCAAAACAATAGCCCGTTAATAATGGGGCGGTCTTCTGTCCGGATACTCCTCCAAATCTTCTGAAATTTGAAGAATTTTGGACTTTATGGCCCGGTGCTCCGTGAAGAGGCTGTCCAGACGGGAATTGCGTTCCACCGCATCATCCTGAAGGCGGTTAAGAAAATCCTCCAGGTAGGCAAGTTTTGTTTCGATTTTTTGAAGCCGTTCTTCCTGTTCCATACACCTAAGTATATATCAATTTCTGCCATGCTTGCACAAGAACCCATGGAAGTTTTATAATTCTTTTCATAGAAGAAACGGAGGAACCCATGAGCGAACCGTATGATTTTACTATAGAGGAACTGGGCAAGCGCAGTATCAAGTCACCGATTGCCATGTCCACGGTGCAGGGCGATATGATCGCCAATTATGTGACGGATGACCAGTATATCCGGCTTGACGTGGGAGTTAAACTGGGGGCGCAGTCGCCGGTAAAACGGGCGCATGTTCTGGAATGTGCGGGTCCGCGGGAGAATATCTACTTTATGCCCGCCCATGTCCATGCGGGAATCGTAAGCTGCGGCGGGCTTTGCCCGGGGATTAACGATGTGATCCGCTCCGTTGTGCGGTGCCTCTGGTACCGTTACGGGGTCAGGCGGATTTCCGGCATACGCTACGGCTACAAGGGCTTCCTCCCGGAATACCAGTACGGCATCAAAACCCTGGACCCGGATTCGGTTGATGACATTCACAAGCTCGGGGGCACCTACCTGGGAAGCGCCCGCGGCGGCGGCAAAGAGGTCAGCAAAATTGTTGACGCGATGGAACAGCTCAACCTCAATATGCTGTTTACCATCGGCGGGGACGGCACCCAGCACGGCAGCCTCGACATTGCCGAGGAAATCGACAAGCGCAAACTCAAAATTGCCATGATTGGAATTCCCAAAACCGTGGATAACGATTTTGCGATAATTGACCGGTCGTTCGGTTTTAATACCGCCGTTGAAAAAGCGGTTGAGGTCGTGGCGGCAGCCCACATGGAGGCCAGCTCCGCTATCAACGGCCTCGGCCTGGTGAAGGTGATGGGCAGAGAATCGGGGTTTATTGCAGCGCATACCGCCCTTGCCAGCCACGAGGTCAACTTTGTGCTGATTCCCGAGGTGCCTTTTAATCTTGAAGGCTACAACGGTTTCCTGACCCACCTTGAAAAACGCCTGACCAACCGGAAACACGCGGTCGTGCTGATAGCCGAGGGCGCCATGCAGGAACAGCTCCTCACCGAGAAGAAAACCGACGCCGGCGGCAATCTTAAAATGGCCGATGTGGGAACGTATCTGCGGGATCGTATCATCAAATACTTTGAAGAAAAAAAGATGGAGATTAGCCTTAAATACATCGATCCCAGTTACATCATCCGCTCCGCTCCGGCGAATCCCGGCGACTCGATCTACTGTGAGCGGCTTGGTAACGCGGCGGTCCATGCGGCCATGGCGGGAAAGACAAAGTTGATCATCGGTCTTGTTAATGACGAGTTCGTGCATCTGCCGATCAAGGCGGTCATCTCTCATCGCAGCCATGTTGACCCCGAGGGAAACCTGTGGCGCGATACGCTTGACGCGACGCATCAGCCGGTGTTGATGGTGAACTCGTTTAACAAGTAACGTTTTTTTAATTACAGCAAAGCAGGCTCAGAACATAAAACTTAAGGGGAATGGAACAGCATGGCAATGGAAAAAACATTTATCGCACGGGGCGGCGTCAGCCTCGATCTTTCTGATAAGGAAATTGATGAACTTTTTTCCGAAGCCCTGTCGCAGGCCCTTGCCGAAATTAAAGATGCGGGTCCCGTTCTGATACTTCCCCCCGACGTGACCCGCTTCCATTCACGCGGCGGCTATCTGACCGACATTGCTTACCGCGAAATTTCAGGCGGATCAAATTCCCGGCAGGGCGAAACCACGGCTAAAAGCCGGGCCGTCACCGTTCTGCCCGCGCTCGGAACCCACGTGCCGCTTACTGTAGCCGAAATAACGCGAATGTTTCCCAATACTCCGCAATCGCTTTTTCGCAATCACGATTGGCGAAACGATGTCGTCGAGCTTGGGCGCCTTGAGAAAGAGTGGGTTGAAAAGGCAACAGAAGGCGCCGTGAACTATGACTGGCCGGTTCAGGTGAATAAGCTTTTACGCGACGGCGGTTTTTCGGTACTGCTTTCTTTCGGACAAGTGGTACCCCACGAAGTTATCGGCATGGCGAATCACGCCAAAAATATTTTTGTAGGGACCGGCGGTAAAGAAGCCATCGACAAAAGTCATTTTGCCGGCGCCGCTTTTGGTATGGAAAAAATGATGGGCCGTGTCGATACCCCGGTCCGTGCGATGTTTGACGAAGGTATACGCCGCTTTGGCGACAAACTTCCGCCTGTCTTTTACGCGCTTACCGTGGTCGGCGCGCGGAGTGAAGAAGAAGCCGCTGCGGCAGGTAAACCCCGGGGCAGTCTCGCTGTCCGGGGCCTTTATGCCGGCTTTGGCAGGGAATGTTTTGAAAAGGCCGCCGCCCTTGCCCGGCAGGTCAATGTCGATATCATGGATGAACCGATTAAAAAAGCCGTGGTGTACCTTGAACCGGAAGAATTTCGCACGACATGGCTCGGGAACAAGGCCATTTACCGGACCCGTATGGCCATGGCCGACGGCGGCGAACTTGTCATCCTTGCGCCGGGGCTGGAACGTTTCGGCGAGGACAAGGGTATCGACGCGCTGATACGCAAACACGGCTACCGCCCCGCAAAAGTTATCCGGGAAAAAGCCGCCAGTGACGCGGAACTTGCCGGCAACCTGAGCGCCGCCGCCCACCTGATCCACGGCTCAAGCGAAGGCCGCTTCACCGTGCGCTACTGCCCCGGCCCCGGCGTGAGCCGCGCAGAAATTGAATCCGTCGGCTACGAATGGGGAGACTTGCACACGGCGCAGGCACGTTATGATGTGGAAAAATTACACCTCGGCTGGAATACTTTGGCAGACGGCGAAAGAATCTTTTTTGTACCTAATCCTGCGTTGGGGTTATGGGCGGAGAAGAAACGGTTTGGGGTGTAAACAGGCGCTTCGCTCTGACTTAATTTGGAAATTCCATCACATATCCTTTAACGAAAATCCCCGGTACTCAACCTTGTAGCCCGCCAATTCTTTCGCGATTTTTGCGGCCTTTTGGATAAGCGTTGAAATATTAATTTTTCTGGGATTCCGCTTAACTTCCGCGACAATCGCCGTCTTGTCAAGATCGTTAAGGGCTACGATGTCAATTTCGTTTTCGCCTTTTCTGTCCCAAAAATTTCCGATGAGGGTTTGCCGTTCTTCTTCGCCCAATTTTTCCCGGAAATAGTTTTCCAGAATAAGGCCGCTGTAGGTTTCATAATCACGATCTAGTAACTCCCGCAGCATATCAAGACGGCCTGTTTCAATAAGACCCTGGTTGGGATACAAAAAGCGGAAATAAAACATAAGGTAGTTGTCGCCGATTTTCCAGTGGGTGTTTCGGCTTTCCGGTTTTGAAAAAATTGGTTTACTCCTGATGATGAGAGAATATTCTTTTTCAAGATTCACAAGGTATGCGCCGGTATTTTTTCCGATTATCGAATCTATTTCGCTTTGGGTATTTTTTCCCGCGGCAATAAGCTGGAGTATCGAAAAATAAGTGCCGTAATCTTTTCCGAATTCCGCGATCAGCAGATCCTTTCCTTCGCTTAAAAACGGCGAATCCACGGCAGTAACCATGGCAAGCATTTTGTTTTTGTTAACGGCGCCTCCGTCCATAAGAAGGCTGATATATTTCGGGATTCCGCCTGCAATCATATAAAGGCACAATAAATCTTCCGGGGTATGGCGGGGATTATACGCGGTAAGGATTTCCTTGATAACACTTACGGTGAAAGGCTTAAGGATGATCCGCGCAGTAAGTCTGCCAAAGAGCGGTTCCTTGGCATTTTCAAATATCCGCATCATCATCGAATAGATGGAGCCGCAGGCGATAAAATTGATTTTTGACTGATTTTGATACTGATCCCAGAGATTTTGTATTTCTCCGAAAATTGCAGGGTTTATCCGTTCAAAATCCTGAAATTCATCGATGATTAACGTATAGGGTTCCTTGATGGAAAAAATCAGCAGTTGTTCAAACAGATCCCGAAAGCGGTCTATGCTCCCAAAGATCTGCAAACCCAAATATTCTTTGGCAATTTTTTGAAACTGTGCACAGAGCAGCGCTTCATCCTGCCTGCTCACAAAGAGATAGAGGTACTTCTGACCCTTTACCGACTCCATGAGCAGTGCAGTCTTGCCTATCCGCCGCCGCCCCGCCATTACCGTAAACCCGGGCGTTTTACGTGCATTTATCCTGCTTCGGGTAAGGCTTTCCAGTTCCCTTTTCCTGTCATAAAAATCCATATAATGTAACCGCCATTAAAATAATATATATTATCATAATAAATATTATATTAAATAACAAGTACCCCGCTGTGAATAATTCATAACTGTGACAAGTTCACTACTGAGATTAATTCACTACTGTGACAAGTTCTCTACTGAGAACATTTTACCCACTGTGTAAAAAAATATCTCCAATGGCGCCCAAAACGTCTTTTTTCCGCCAAAAAACCTTTGAATTTGGCAATTTTTCGCAATTTTCCACTTGGCACGGTTCTTGCTTAATAAAAGCATGAGAGGAGATTTTATGAAAAAGACAGTATTACTTTCGGTATTGATTTTGGCGATTATTGGCGGTTCCTATGCGCAGGGCAAAGGCATTGGAGATGGAAAAAACGGCGGGCAGGACCGGAAAGGCCCTGAAAAAACAACCCTGAGCGGCGTTCTCGGAATCAAGGGCGGGATGATCGCGCTGGAAAACAGCGGCGTCACCTATTATCTTGTGGGGCTGAACCGGTTTGTCGGCTTTATCGACGGGCTTAAGGCAGGGGCAGCGGTAACCCTGGAAGGCTTTGCCGCACCGCTGCCGCAGGCACAGCAAAAAATTGAGGGGCAATTTTTCCGCATTACCAAATTGACCCTTGCCGGTAAGGACTACGAGCTTGCCCCGGCTGCGGGGCAGGGTATATTAGGCGGAAACCGCGTGTATCCCGGCATGATGCAGAATCAAAAAAATCAGTGGGGCGATAACCGCGGTAACCGTTACCGGAATAACTGTGGACCACAAGGCCCGGAACCCCGCCGTGGTAACGGCCGTAGATAACTACCGTTCGTACGAACTACTGTTCGTACAGTTCATGGAGAAACAACGTCGCCGCCTGGGCGACGTTGAGGCTTTCGATGTTACCGGTTCCGGGAACACGGACCAGACACGAACAGAGTTCCGTCACTTCCCGGGGCAGGCCAACTTCTTCGTTGCCCAGCACCAGGGCAAGGCCGCCCCGGCCCGCCGTTTTCAATCCCTTTCGTTTATCCTGAATAATAGACGGCAAATCCCGGATACGCAGACGTGCGCGAACATCGGCGCCGATGGTGATGATCTGTTTTGAAGCGGCCTTGATAAAAGCGGCGGCGCTTCGGACACTGCGGAATACCACATGCTCCATGCCGCCCTCGGCAACCCGGTAGGCGCTGGTAGTAAGCCGCGCTTCGCTGTCACCCTCGCAGAGGATCACAAAATGAGCGTCAAAAAAAGCGGCGGACCTGACCATCGCTCCCAAATTATGATCGTTGCCCACGGAACAGAGGATCAACCCCGTTTTTCCTTCGGCGGACCAGAGTTCCAGATCTTCTTCGCTCATCGGCTTTACCTCAGGCGTATCAATTATCGCGGCGACACCCTGATGATGATTACTTTTGCATATACGTTCCAGTTCTTCATCTTCGCAGATCCGGTAGGGCCGCTTCAGCTCGGCAAGACCTTTGCAGACTTTGGTAAAGGATTTAAGCCGATCTTCCCGCAGAAAAAGACGGTTGATTTTTTCAGGATGAAATTCGGCAAGCGCCGCAACGGCATTGACCCCGCAGACGGCCAGTTCCTCAGTTAACTTGTTTCGCATTATTGCAGTATACTATAAAATCATGCAAACCCAAAGAGCCTGGTACGACCATTCCGGCCCCGAAGTTTTCCGGGCAAACATTATCGAAGTCCGGCCGCAAAGTGACGCCGCGGCGATCATTCTTGACCGCACCATTTTCTACCCCGAAGGGGGCGGGCAGGGCGCAGACCGCGGCACGATCAACGGGATCCCGCTTCTCGATGTGCAGGAAAAGAACGGAGAAATTCTCCACCTGATTTCTGCAGAGAATTCATCAACAGAAAATGCCGCGGCGCTTTCCCCCGGCCCTGCTGAACTCATTCTCGACATTCGCCGCCGCCGGGATCTCACCGTTCAGCATACCGCCCAGCATCTTCTTTCGGGAACAATACTCCGCCTGACCGGAAAATACACCGTTTCAATGCACCTGGGTGACGAGCAAAATACCATCGATGTTGACGCCCCGGAACTTTCGGCTGATGTTCTTGCCGCTGTGGAAGAAGCCGTCGCAGACGCTATCGAAGCAGATAACCCGGTTATCATTCATCACTGCCCGCCTGAGGATGTAAACAGTTTTCCGCTGCGGAAAGTTCCCCCCAAAGGCGAGGAGGTTATCCGGGTGGTGGAAATTGCAGGTAATGATTTTTCACCGTGCTGCGGTACCCACTGTACCCGCACCGGACAGATCGGTATGCTCCGCATACTTGGCGCAGAAAAATACAAAGGCATGACCCGTGTTTCATTTATCGCAGGACGGCGGGTGCTTAACGACAGCCGTCTTCTCAGGCAAAACGGCGACGTCATCTCGCGGGCTCTCAAGGTTCCCGTAGAAGAAACCGGCAAGGGGGTACTCGCCCTGCTTGAGAAAACCGGCCGCGTGGAACAGGAGTTTAAAGCGCTGCAGGAAGCAGATGCCGAAGCAAAGGCAGCTGCTTTAATTCAAAAGATCAGCCTGGCAGATCAGACATCCGGCGCAAATGAAGCGGTCGCAGATACCGAAAAAATTTGGATTGAACATTACCCGGAAGCCGGTATTGATGAAATTCTCCGCACAGGCAGGGCTGCGCAGAAAAAGACTTCGGTAATACTGCTTCTTGTATCAGATCGTGAATTAAAGTTCGCCGCCTTTTGCGGGGTCAAAGGCAAGAATCTTAAACCCCTGTTTGAAGATCCCCTCGGAAAGGCAGGCGGCAGGGGCGGCGGCGGACCCGGCTTTTTTCAGGGAAGTTTTTCATCGGCGGAGGCGCTGAATAATTTTTTGAAAGCGATTAGAAAGTAAAATGAAACTCCGGGCAGGCGCTCCGGGCATACCGTGAACGAAATATACCAATTTTTCTGCAGTTGAATAAATAATTTGTAAACCGTATATTACGTTCCGGCTTTCCCTTTTTCCCACAGTATTTCCCCGGCAATTATTCCAAACAGTAACATTGAACTTGCCATTTCCAGTAAATGTGCAATTCTGACTTTATCGGGAAATAATGGGTTGGGAACTATTAACTGAATAGCGGTACATAAATATACCAGGCATACCGCTATTATAAATACTTTTTTATTATTTGGCAGCAGGTTTCTTAGTATTACAATAGCTGTTCCAAATAATATTCCCCGAATGATTTGAAAAGGATATATTACCGGATTTGTCTTTATATTATTGAGCAATTGACCAAAAAAACTTAGTTTTTCCGGTGAACCCGAATAAAATATCCGCAGCTCTTCAAATTGCCAGGCAACAAAATACCCAAATAACATATATACACACAAATACAGTATTCCAATAATTCCCAATTTCAGTGTAGTGGTTTTTGGATTTATGGCTTTTACTTCAAGTGCAGATTTTTTACTTTGGAAGAATTTTATAAGCAGCGGTATTGTTGCCAATAACGGAAATAATCCGGCAAGCATAATATATAAAACATCCAGCCTTGTTAAAACCTGAAACGCAGTATTAAAAAATAATGTTTCTATTTGGGTCATAAAATATTGAACAAAAAACATTATAAACAAAGTATTCAGAAATAATTTATTGCCGGTTAATTGTGTATTTTTAATTATGAAATAAATCGTGAAACAAGTCCATGCGCTGATTATTAGCAAGAACAAAAAACTCAAGGGGTTTTCAGAAGAACCCAATTCCCTGAATCCTTGCGAAAAAGGCAATATCGCATTTGCCAGAACAAATACAAGTGAATAAATACCTATTGACAATAATAACTTCAAGATTGTTTTTACCATGGTAAAATCTCCTTAAAAATAGTTGATACATTAATAATATTCATGCATATTTGATCTGCCAATGCAGCTCTGATGTCAAAAACGGCAATTCAGGCATGAATTCCGGCGGGTCAGTGATATTCTCTTGAGTTAATATTCTATAAGGCCTATAATCGGAAATATGAAAATCTCCATCAATACCGATGAACAGTGTACGGAGACCGAAATCACGGTTATCTGTAACCGTATGACTGATGATATTGAGAAACTGCTTGCCGCTATCCGAATGTTGGATATGAAACTGACGGGCCGCAAAGACAAACGGCACTATGTTCTTGAAGCCGCTGATATTATATACATTGAAAGCACCGACAGGCGCACTTTCCTTTACACCGTAGAAAATGTCTATGAAAGCCCTTTCCGTCTTTATGAATTGGAAGCAAAACTTGCCGATAGGGATTTTTTGAGGGCAAGCAAAACGTGCCTTTTCAACATTAACCATATACAGTCTATCGAGCCTGATCTGGATCGCAGGATTATTTTGACTATGCCG
>JAISJS010000265.1 GCA_031261385.1 Treponema sp. | reverse complement strand
CTTAATTGTTTTGACGGTATTCATGTACCGCGGCGGTGATGGCAGCCGTAACCGCGCCGGTCTTTGCGGCCTGATTCGCCGGGAGAACCGCCGGTCTTGGGCTCCGGGTTACCGCGGACCCCTGGTCCGATTTATCAGCCCCCAGGGCGTGAATAATCTTACCCATCAGGGTTACGCAGATGATCAAAATCACCAGGAACAAAAACACGATTCCCATCCCCAACAGGGTCAGGACGCCGCTTTGCTCCAGCATCTCAACTATTGTCATACTTCCTCCAAAATTATATTTCGCGGGAGCATCGGACCAACGGCTCGCCGTCCCCGCATAAAACCCATAAAAAAAGAGCCCCTCTTTCGAGGAGATCTCCACCCTTAAGCTCAAAACTTGAACAGTTATTTCTAACTGCCAACCGGATAATCAATCACTATGTATGTCTTATCTTTATATAGCACATGTACCGGAACAATGCAAGGGGCTATATCGCCGCCATCTTCTGCCATAGTCCGGGCCATCTTATAGATGGCCTTCATCCAGGATGATAACATCCACCCGGCGGTTATACGCCTGGCCTTCGCGGGTATCGTTGGATGCCACCGGCATAGTATTGGCAAAGCCCGCTACCTGAAAACGGGTTTCATCTACTCCGATATCGGTAAGATAATGGAGCACACTGATAGACCGGGCGGTGGAAAGTTCCCAATTCGACTCCCAGGGACCGGCAGGATCTATGGGGGTGTCGTCGGTATGACCTTCGATGCGGAATTTCTTCCCCGCCGCATCCTCACCGGACAGGAACACTCCCAACCGGAGCAGGATATCCCGTGTTTCTTCGATGTTGATCCGGGCGCTGGCGGGGTAAAAGAAGGCGTCCGAAGCCAGGGTTATCACCAGGCCCCGCTCGTCATGGGTAACCCTGACTTTGTTGGATTTAACTTCCATGTTAAAGAGGCTTATCGCCTTTTGTAAAGACGCGCCCAGGGACCGGCCTTTGTCCATAGAAGGCAGGGAGTTGAGGGTATTTCCCATCTCCGCCATTTTCCCGGGCGACAGGGTATTGCCCCCGGTACGGGAGCTCAGGCTGTTGAAGGCCGCAGCCAGGGCTTCCACCGTTTCCATCGTAGTCTCATCGGGGTTGAACAGGGCGACAAAGAAACAGAGCATCAGGGTAACCATATCTGAATAGGTTACAATCCACTCACCGCCGGAGCCGCCCGCTTCAGGCTTCTTTTTCTTTGCCATATCTACTCCTTCCTTACAAAACAACACCGCAAACAAATGCGGTCGCTGCTGCTACTGCTACAGTAGTCATGGCTTTTATTCCAGGGCTAATTCTTTTTCCAGCGCCGCGCGATCTACGGGTTTCAAATAGTTGAGGAGCTTCAACCCCAGGATACGGCGATTCTCTCCCGCCTGGATAGAGAGTACCCCCTCGATGACCATTTCCTTAACCTTGGCTTCCTCGGCGTCCATAGTCTGTAATTTACCCGACCAGGGGATCATCATAAGGTTCGCAACCATAGAACCATAGAGGGTGGTGATCAGCGCGACCGCCATGTTCGGGCCCAGGGCGGATTTATCCTCCAGGTTTTTCAGCATACCGATGAGCCCGATAACCGTACCCAGCATACCAAGGCCGGGGGCCAGGGTACCCCACATATTGACGCACTTGATTTTTGCGACATGCCGTTCCTGCATCTGGCTCACCTCTGCTTCCATAAGGTCCCGCACAATCGTTGCATCGGTGCCGTCCACCACAAGCCGCATCCCCGCCTTCATAAATTCGTCGTCCACATCTTCGAGCATCTCTTCCAAGGACAGAAGCCCCTCCCGGCGGGACTTTTCCGACATGTTCAGAAGCTGCGTGATCAGGCCCTTTTCGTTAAAGCTGACGGATTTGAAGGTCAGGCCTATGGTACCGAAGATACCAAGGGCGTCACCAATGCTGCTGAATGTGAAGAGGCCGAAGTAGGATCCCAGCACCACGATCAGTACCGAGGGAAGATCATAGAAGGTCATGATGGAAGTACCCCCGGAGATGATCCCCAGGAGCACCATGCCCATACAACCGACAATACCAATTATGGTTGCAAGATTCATACCGCCTTACTCCTCATTTTAAATCCGCCGATTCTTCGGCGAAAGACATAACTACTTAGCACACAATCATCGAGAACACCATCGTGAACAGCGCGATCGTTTCACAGAGACCGACAACCATCAGGTATTGGGAAAAGCCCTTGCCGGTTGCACTTTGCGCATCGGCTGCCGCAGCTCCTGCCTGTCCCTGCGCAATTGCGGAAAATGCCATTCCGAGGCCGGAGGCGATGCCTATTCCAAGCAATAAAAACCCGGACTTTCCGGATCCAATCATCGTCTGCATCAACAGAAAGCCGTAAATCGTTTGCGTGAGCGGAGCTCCCGCAAAAACGGTGAGAATAAACGGCGCCGGTTTGTTGCTGAGGTAACAACGTTTCCACGCGCCTACCGCGGCCTGACTGGCAATACCAATTCCAATTGCCGACCCGACGGCGGCAATGCCGAGCACTAAACCTGCTCCCAATAATCCAATCGTATCCATACCATTACTCCTATCGCAAAAGCGTTATTTTTTAGCCGTTTCACTGAACGGCCTGTACGCAAAACCCGACCAAGCCATTCCCAAATGACTTGAAAACTCCAGTGTATTCAGCCGGACGCCGTGAACCAGCACCGACAGCACATTCAGTACCATGTTCAACCCGTGGCCGAACAGCAGCAGCAAGATACCAAAGAAAATCAAAGCATGTCCAAGCAAAGGTCCTGCCATCGTATTAACGGTTGAAGAAATTGCGCCGCCCGCAAGCCCAACCGCCCACAGCCTGATATAGGACACAATATCCGAAAATATGTTGACAACGCCGAGCAGCACGGAAATAATGTTCTTGCAGCTCTCCAGTATCGCTTTGCCGATACTGCCGTCGTAATTTGCGAACACAAAACTGAGCGCAAACCCGCCGCCAATGCAATAGAGCGACTGCGCCGCGAGCGGGAACCGCTCACTGCTCACCACAAAATTCAGCACCACATTAAACATTCCAATCAGCATGGCGAGGGAACCCAAATCGGCGAGCAGCTTGAGCGATTTCTGCCGCCGGTTACGGATAATGGACTTAATGTGCGCCACCGAAAGCTGGGTGAGGCCGACCGAGAAGCAGAAAATCTGCAAATTTTGTTTTACCAGGCTGTCCATTTCAGGGGACAGGGCCGCCGTCACATTGGAAATCGGTTTTACCGACAACATTCTTAAGAATTCCGGCAATAACGCCGTATCAATACCGAACCACGTACAGGTTACCGTACCCCACGCGAGGGTTGAAAGCCCCAGCGCCAACAGCATCGTGAGTATGGGCGCGGGCCGTTTTCGCTTGACCGCCGCGGAAAGGAGTCCAAAGCCCGCAATGAGCGAAAGCAGCGCGCCGTACGCCGCGTCACCAAAAATCATGCCGAAAAACAAGCAGAAATACAGTAAAAACCACCCTGAAATATCATATTCAGTGTAGCCCGGCACGGTTTCAAGGAAATCGGTCAACGGGTAGATAAGGCTTACCAGGCGGTTATTCTTGAGCTTGGTCGGCACCGGGTCATCTTCTTCGGGGTCGGAAATTGCCACCGCCCAGTGTTCGGTTTTTGCCGCGTCCGTCACCAGTTTCGTATCTTCCGCCGGCACATAGCCTGTGATCCAGGAGAGTCCGCAATCGGATTCAAGGTTCATTCCGGCGCAGACATTTTCAAACTCCATATCCTTTGCGAGCCGCCTGGCAACACTTTCAATCTGCGGCCGCAGGACTGCCGCGCTTCGCAATTTTTTATCTATACCGCTGATTTCAGCCTTGAGCGCGGCGATTTCCGCTTCGAGTTCCGGCGTTGCGACGCGGGGCAGCGCCGCTTCATACGCCTCAGGCGGCAGCCCCGCGGGACGCTCACGACTGCCGTCTCCAATCAATAAAAAACGGCGCAAATACTTATCATGGTTAAGGTGAATCGTGGTTATTGTTTCCGGTAAATCGCCATAGGCATCGTTTGGCATTTCGTACAGTGACAGATGGACGCCTTTTTCTGAAAGCAAATCAAAGTCACCGGGGTTTACCGCTCCCCATCCTGAAAACCGTACGAGTTCCGACTCATCCGCCGCGATGTGCTCATAGCATACTTGCTTGCGCGCCGAAAGCGCGATGACAGCTTCAGCCTGGGCGATCACGTCCGCTTCAACCAAATTTTTCTTATGCGGCTTCTTACTTTTGTATTCCGAAAGAATCGCGATGGCCTGTTCGGCTTTATCGAATTTATCGCGCACCGTGAGCAGTTCCGTGCCGGTTCCCTCCAATGCTTCCAAATGCATCACGCCGAGTTTCCGCAATTTTTTTGCCATTTCACGGCGCTCGCCGGTAAGCACAACCAGCGACACCTTTTTCATCGGGACAATCACCTCACGGCCCTCCTCTCTTCAGCTCCGCATAAACACTTATAAAAAAAAGAGAGCCCCTTTCGAGGAGCTCTCCACCCTTAAGCTCAAAACTTGAACAGTTATTTCTAACTGCCAACCGGATAATCAATCATTCTTTATGTCTTTTATTACGATACTCCGGGCATCATAAAAAAACAAGAGCAATTTTCAAAATTTCCCTTGCTTTTTTTATGATACACCGTATGGTTTTATCCAATCTCCGCTATGGGCTGTTGGGACTGCACCTGAGTACCGGCGGGTACCAGGAAGTGAATTCGCCCGGCGGCGGTGGCCTTGATCTCC
>JAISJS010000217.1 GCA_031261385.1 Treponema sp. | reverse complement strand
TTTTCATCGGACTTTGACAGGGCTTCGTCAAGAAAGCCGAAGATCAAACCTGCTGCAAAAGAATCGCCGCCGCCTATGCGATCCACAATGTCCCGGATTTCGTAGGGAGTATACAGGCCGTCCGATTTCGGCGCAAAGACGCAAGTGTCCGTGGCCTTGTCGTAAAGCATGGCACCCCAGTTATTGTGGGTGGCGGAAATACTTTCCCTAAGCGTGGTAGCCACCTTACGTATCTGCGGATACTGCTTGACAATCTCGCGGGCTACCCACGGATACCGTTCAATGTCCAGCTTGCCGGAATTGACATCCGAGTCGCCGGCCTTGATACCCAGAATGTCTTCGGCGTCTTCCTCGTTACCCAACAGTATATCTACGTAAGGCAGCATGCCGGTCATAACCTTATGGGCCAAATCTTTTGCGGAAAGAGAGGGGTCCCAGCGCCACATCTTTTTGCGGAAGTTAAGATCGCAGGAAACGGTAAGGCCCTTTGCCTTTGCCTGTTTTACCGCCTCAAGACTCGCGCCGGCGGCGGCGGCGGAAATGCTCGGCGTAATGCCCGAAATGTGGAACCACCCGGCGCCCTGAAAAACGGCGTCCCAGTCGTAGGCGGCCGCTTCGGCAAGGGCTATTGAAGTATAATCCCGGTCATAGATGATCGTACTGGCGCGCTGGTTTGCCCCTTTTTCAACAAAGTAGATGCCGAGCCGTCCCGCGTCGGTCCTCACAATTTGTGAAGTATCCACGTCGAGGTTACGCAGCGTTCCTACGCAGGCGTCAGCAATACTGTGCTTTGGCAGGGCCGTAACAAAACGGGCGGGACAGCCCAAAAGACTTAGCGAAACCGCTACATTGGCCTCGGCGCCCGCAAAGGTAAGGTCCGCCTTCCCCGGCAGGGACTGACGGAATTTAAGATAATCCAGAGCTGCGACACGAATCATAATTTCGCCGAATGTTACAACCTTTGCCTGTTCCATTATTTTTTCCCCCGTGTTTCATCCCACACTTGTTTGGCCGCTTTCGCCCGGCTTGTAATTTCTTTCCAATCTTTTGCGCGTATCAATTCCCGGTTGGCGATCCAACTGCCGCCTATGGCCAGTATTTGCTGTGCCGCCGCATACGAAGCAAGGTTATCCTGGGACACGCCGCCCAGGGGGATGTACCTTACACCCAAATGTTTATACGGAGCGTCCATACTTTTAAGGAAAGAAAGGCCGCCCAGACCTTCGGCAGGAAAAAATTTAACCACCCTGCAGCCCAGGGACAAGGCCAGTTCCAGTTCACTCGGCGTAGCAATGCCCGGGGCAAAGGGCAGCTCGCAGGAGACGGCTTCTTTTACAATGGCAGGATTGATACCCGGCGACACGCCGAAGCAGACGCCCTTTTGCCGCTGCACCCGCGCAGCCTGGCCCGGCTCAATGATCGTGCCGATGCCTATCATCATTTCGGGAACGGCGGCGGCAATACGCGCTATGGACGGCTCCGATGCAGGGGTCCGCAAGGCCAGCTCAATAACACTGACTCCGCCTTCGACAAGGGCGCGGGCCACCGGAACCGCGTCGGCCTCGTCCTCAATCTCCAGTACGGCGATAATGCCCTTGTTTTCAAGGCTGTCCTGAATATCCTGCGGCATTGCTAAATTTCTTGTCATATACGGGTCTACTTTCTTTATATTTCTTTATATATCATAGTTTATTTTTTTCTAAAAGCCCTCCCAACCCGGCGTATTGATGAGTTTTTCAATTTTTAGACGTCTTTTTTTGTTGACTTTATTCCAAGCCAAGTTTAGAATGATGGTAGTTCTGTTTGATTGCAGAATAAAATTGGTTCCGTACAACCTTAAGGAGGAAATGTACATGAAGAAAATCGTAGCTCTTTCACTGTGTCTCGTTCTCGTTTCTGCGGTTCTGTTTGCCGCAGGCGGCGGGGATGCCAAGGCCGCCCCGGCCGCAGTCAAATATCCGACCAAAGCCATCACCATGATCTGCCCCTGGGCAGCCGGCGGCGGTACCGACGCGGTTCTCCGAGCCCTTTCAGCGGCAGCGGAAAAACAGCTTGGCGTGTCAATTGCGGTTGAAAACCGGACCGGCGGCGGCGGCGCTATCGGCCACGCAGCCATCAAGAATGCCCGGCCCGACGGTTATACCGTGGGTATGGTTACCTTTGAGCTCAACTCCCTGCCTCAGCAGGGCCTCATCGACTTTACCTATGCCGACTATGATCCCCTTATCCGGGTCAACGCCGATGCCGCGACCCTGACGGTCAAAGCCGACGCCCCCTACAATTCGGTAAAAGAATTTGTGGATTATGCCAAGGCTCATCCCAATACCATTTCCATCGGCAACTCAGCCCCCGGCTCTGTGTGGCATATCGGCGCCGGACTTCTGGCTAACGAAACCGGCATCCAGGTAAAGCATATTGCCTTTGAAGGCGCAGCTCCCGCGGTTACCGCTCTGGCCGGCGGCCATATCCAGGCCGTGTCCGTGTCCCTGGCCGAAGTAAAGAGCCAGCTCGACGCGGGGAACGTAAAGGTTCTCGGCATCATGGATACCCAGCGCAGCAAGCTTTATCCCAACATCCCTACCTTCATCGATCAGGGGTATAACCTTACCTACTTCACCTGGCGCGGTTTAGCCCTTCCCAAGGGTGTTGACCCGGCAATCAGGAAGATCCTGGAAGACGCCTTCACCGCTGCGGAAAAAGATCCCGACTTTGTCGCCACCGCAGATCGGCTCCTTCTCAACCTGGCTTTCCAGAATTCCGCCGACTTCGGGGCTTTCCTGAAAACAAACTTCGAAGCGGTCACCAAGACCATGGAAGAAACACATCTGCTGGATGAATAAATCCGGGTGAATATGTAAATTCTCACCATACGGGCAGGTCATCCTGCCCGTACTTTTTATGATACGCTCCGTACTTTGGAGGATTTTGTGAAAAAAGCAAATATTGTTTCTGCCATCGTCGGCATGGGTTTCAGCGCCGTTGCCTTTTTTATCACGTTCGGCTTTAAAAAATTCAGGAATGTACCTGTAGGACCCGAATTCTTTCCCCGTATGCTTGCCGTCGTTCTCTTTATCTGTTCCGCAGTCCTGCTCGCCCAGGCTCTGATGATAAAAAAAGAAAACGACAAACCCGGCCCTACCTTAAGCTTCCGCAGTCAAGGTATGCGCCGTCTTCTTGCAGGGGCAGCAATCATTGTCATCTACGCTTTTGGATGGGAACCTGTCGGCTTTATTATCATGACTCCCCTGGTTCTCTTTACTCTTATGTTCCTTTTGGGGCTGCGCAGGTTGCAGGTAATGGTGACTTTTTCCATTGCCGCTACGGCAGTCATATTCTGCGCCTTCCGGTATTTCCTGGGTATTGATATGCCCATGGGCATACTGTACGGTATTTTTTAAAAGGAGGCGTGTTCATGGATTTTGGCTTTATTCTTACCAGCATCGCTCCGGTTTTTGTGCCGTCAAATATACTCTTCGTTCTTATGGGCGCCGTAGGCGGCGTCTTGATCGGCGCCATTCCCGGACTTACCTCCACTATGGGTATAGCCCTGTTAATACCGTTTACCTATGGCTTGTCCATTATCCCGTCGATAGGAATGTTGTTGGGCATTTTCTGCGGCGCCATGTACGGCGGTTCCATCGCGGCCATTTTGATCAAAACTCCCGGTACCCCCGCCGCTGCGGCTACGGTTATAGACGGTTACCCGATGGGACAGAAAGGCGAAGCCGGCCGCGCCCTGTCCATAGCGCTTTTTGCATCCTTCAGCGGAGGCATAATAGGCGCGCTTCTCATGACCTTCCTGAGCCCGATCATTTCCAGGATGGCGCTGAAATTCGGACCCGCAGAATTTTTTACGCTGGCGGTCTTCGGTCTTTCGGTTATCATTTCTATTTCAGGGAAAAGTCTGGTCAAAGGACTGATGAGCGCCGCCTTCGGCCTCCTTATCGCCACCATTGGCATGGACAAAACTTCAGGCTATCTGCGTTTTACCCGGCTTCAGGGATTCTACGAAGGCATACCTTTCATACCCGGCCTCATCGGCCTTTTTGCTATTTCCGAAGTTTTTGCCAACATTGAAAATATTTTATCCCAGGGCAAGGTAGTCGCCAAAATTTCCGGCGTACTTCCGTCGCTGGCGGATATCAAGCGTATCGCAACTACCATTATAAAAGGCAGCTTCATCGGCGCATTCATCGGGGCTATACCCGGCGCGGGCGGCGACATCGCAGCATTTGTATCTTATTCGGAAGCCAAGCGCTCAAGCAAACATCCCGAACTATTCGGAACCGGCGTTCCCGAAGGCGTGGCTGCGGCGGAATGTGCCAACAACGCCTGTTCCGGCGGCGCCATGATCCCGATGCTTTCCATGGGAGTTCCCGGCGATTCAAACACCGCAGTCCTCATGGGGGCATTCATACTGCAGGGCTTCCAGCCCGGTCCCATGATGTATGTGGAACACCTCGACATCATCTATGCGGTCTTCGCTTCGATGATTGTCGCCAACTTCGCATTCCTTGTCGTAGGTATGGCAGGGGTAAAACTTTTCGCCAAAGTTATTTCTCTGGAACGAAAACTTTTAATTCCCGCCATCATGGTACTTTCCCTGGTGGGTTCATATGCGATCAACCAGAACATGTTTGACGTATTCTTTGCCATCGCCATGGGCGCCGTGGGTTATTTACTGCAAAAGTACGAATTCCCATTAAGCCCCATACTGCTGGCCCTGATCCTGGGTCCCATGAGCGAGACCAACCTGCGCCGCTTTATGCAGATTGACGACGGTCAGTTCTGGAAGATATTTACCAAACCCATCTGCGTAATCTTCTTGCTTCTGGCTGTCG
The DNA here is from genome assembly GCA_031261385.1 of Treponema sp. Lineage (GTDB taxonomy): Bacteria > Spirochaetota > Spirochaetia > Treponematales > Breznakiellaceae > JAISJS01. The sequence continues at coordinate 555 of JAISJS010000217.1, read as the reverse complement.
GGTCCATGATAAGCTCCGTAATCAACCAGCAAAAAATAAACAAACGGACCGCGAAAGCGGCCGGCGAGAAATAAGATGACGCTGCAAATAGGACTCCGGGCCCACGATTACGGATATGGTGAGCCCGAAGCGCTGGCAGATATTCTTGCAGCGTATAAACCGGCGTCCATACAACTGGCCCTGGCCAAGACGTTTTCCAACGCGCCGGGGCCGGGTTGTTTAAGCCCCGGTTATGCCCGGCGGGTGCGAAACATATTCGAAGCCCGCAGCATTGCTGTTGCGGTCATGGCTTTTCTGCAGAAAACCGCAGAAAGCTGCATTGGGTAACGCTGTACACATTTTTTACATGAGTAAGGCGGAAAAGACATTAGGGAGATTACTTTCTAGTTACTACCGTATTCGGACAAAGCAAGAAACTGCTCAGGGGTCAGTACTTTTAGCCAATTATGGCGCTCACCACTCTTTTTGCAGATAATAAAAAGACACCATAGGAATCGCGATAAAATGGTTCTCTCTTTTCAACAATATCAAGAACCACATTGGTATCAAGTAATA
>JAISJS010000209.1 GCA_031261385.1 Treponema sp. | reverse complement strand
ATAGAACACATCAAAGCAGGATTTATCCAGTTTCAGGGCTACGTGCATGTAGATACAATCCAGCAATACCATCTGCGCGATGTTCTCACAGGACGGCTCAAAGGCCTGCCGGGGGGTATGGAATTCCATATTCGCATTATTAAAAGCGGTGAGGAAACAGGTATCCACCACCCCGGTGAGCGGAGAGCCGTCCGCACTGGTTATCCCGATGGTCGCCGCGCCGCGCTGCCTAGCCCGTTCGATATTCTTCACCACCGCCGCGGAACGGCCGAAATTGCTGATGCCGAAAAATATATCCCGGTCGGTACAGGTGGTGGCGGCGACAATCTGCTCCTGGGTATCGGAATAGGAGAAGGTATTGATCCCAAGCCGGTTAAAGCGAATCCGCCCGTTTTCTGCGGTGAGATAGGATCGTCCCACCCCCAGGAACACCACATTTCGCGCCTGGATGATACGCTCGGTAACCGTTTCGATTTTTTTATAATCCATGGTGCGCATGGTATCGGAGAGCATCTGGATGTTACTCTGAAATACCTTCTTTCCGATTTCTTCCGCCGAATCCTGCGGCGAGGTTCCGCCATACTCAAAGCTGATTGTGTTGTCCGTCCGCTCGGACCGGCCGGTTTCCTCCGCGGGTTTTACCGATTTGACTAACTCAAACTGAAACTCCTTGAAGCTATTGAACTTGAGCAGGCGGACAAACCGGGTTATTGATGCAACACTGACCTTACATTCCTCGGCAAGTTGACTAATCCCCATATAAGAAACCTTGTCCCCCAGGGTAAAAAGATAGTCCGCGATCTGCTTCATAGCCGGATTGAATTCCGAATATTGGTTTTTTATCCGGAGCAGTATCAGCGGTGTAAGCCGGGATGAGGGGATCGGGGTTTCATCAATAGTCATAAAAGAACTATACCGTCCTTATTTTTCCTTGTCAATTATTTTTGTAAATTTTTTTCTTGCGATAATTTTTTACATCATGAAACGCAGTTCGGGCCATCCCATATATTAAGGCTTCAAGGTCTCGTCAATATTCTCGTTCAGAGAGTTAAAAGCTATTTGTTAATTGGGAAATATATCAGCCCACATGGGGAGGGTACGGGTTTTTTTGGTGTACTTTTTACTATGGAGGGCGATGAAGCCATTTTTTTCATAGAAGGTAGGGAGTTCTTTGTTGTATTCGATATCTGCGTCTACGGTGAGGACTCGGCAGGCGATGAATTTTTCATTGCATTCATCGGCGATATTCCGGGCAAAGTCTATCATCAGGCTGCCGAGGTGATGGTACTTTTGAGTATAATGCTGGTCCGCCGCCAGTTTGGCAATTTTGATGGCCGGAAGGGTCTCAAAAGCAACAGGGGGGATTTGTAACGGCACCTTTTCATCTTCCCGAAGGGTAACAGAATCCGCAATAAGGGAAATGTAGGCGGCTATGCCCTTTGTTTCTTTATCAACCAGGACAAAGGTATTGGAAATATGGATTTCCTGATGTTTTAGGGCATCTTGCTTAAAAAATAGAGTATATTCATTGGGATTATCGCCATTAAAAGCGGCTATATGGTGGACCGGGGATAATCTTTCGATGACAAAATACTCATTGAAATTATCAGAAGTGACAAGGAGCATTGCGGCCTTAACCGTTTTGCAGACTAAAGCACCGGCGCAAATGTTTCATTCGGGTAATTTGGGCTTCTGAGGGAGGTGTAAGTGCGACATTCCACATTTTTTTCCAGTCCGCAGGGTCTTCAACAACGGTGGCGCGGATAGGTTTAACCTGTATTTGGGACTCCTTCTGCCTGGACTGCTTGGGTATCATGATTTAACCCCCTTCATTTAAGATAAGTCAAATATACCTTTTGTGGAGGGATAATGCAACAGGGTTTCACCGTATCAGATGGTTAAATTTCAAAGCACCCGCATATTTTAGGGCGGTAGGATGCGGAATTATGCAAGATGGCGGTAAGGGGAAACGGCTTGCCGCCTTGATCCCGGAAGGGCGAAACCTGACCACCGCCGAAGCATATTTGCCCACATTGGTACAGGGCTTGACAGTTCCGGCTTTATCTATGTGATCTATCGTGAGGCCGTCGGTACTTCCTTGGGAATTAGGGCTGACCGTATACAGGCACCAATCTTGATACAAAAGAATTAACGATGTAATTTTTTACATCATGGAACGCAATTCCTGCATGACCTTGTTTTCCCCGCCGAAATAGGCGGAAAGCCGCCGGTAGTGGGCATACAGGCGATCATAGAGCAGGACATTTGCCGGATTAGGCGTGTAGGTCTGCTCCCTGATGCGGCTCATGGCTGCGGCGGCCTCCGCTATATGGCTGTGGCCGCCCCGTTCCGTACCGGCGGCTACCGAGGCGTACATGGCGGCACCCAAGGCGGCGGTCTGGCCTGAAGCGGAAACTTTTATCTCTCGGTTGGTAATATCCGCGTATATCTGCATAAGGAACGCATCCTTTTCAGCTATCCCGCCGCAGGCATAGATCCCGCTGATCCCTACCCCCGCCTCCTCAAAGTGGTCCATTATCATGCGGGTTCCAAAACCGGTAGCTTCAATAAGCGCCCGGTACACCTCCTCCGGCTTAGTCCCCAGGGTTAAGCCCAGGATAAGGCCGGAAAGGCTGGCGTCCACAAAGGGGGTCTTGTTCCCGGTCCACCAGTCCAGCGCCAGGAGGCCGCTTTCCCCGGGGCGGTACGTTTCTGCCAAACCGCTCAGGTACCGGAACAGGTTGAGCCCGCAGGCGGCGGCCTTCTCCTGGTAGGCGGCGGGTATACCGGTTGTAAGAAACCATTCAAAAATATCGCCTACCCCGGCTAATCCCGATTCTAGGGCGTAATAACCGGGAATAATACCGCCCTTTACCCCGCCCATGATGCCCTTGCCCGAATAGGGCCGCTCGCTCAGGACCGCCTGAACACTGGAGGTCCCGATGATCAGCATCATCTGCCCCGGACGGGTGATGCCGCAGCCGGGCATACCGGAATGGGCGTCAATGACGGTTGCGCCCACCGCCGTTCCGGGCAAAAGCCCGAGTTTTTCCGCCCAGGCCTGATTGAGTTCCCCGAATTTT
>JAISJS010000056.1 GCA_031261385.1 Treponema sp. | reverse complement strand
TTTTTTATGACACCCCCGCCCAAGTCGGCCTCGTATTCTCCCCGGTTTACTTCCTCGGCGGCGGTGACCAGCTCTGTATCGGTAAGGCCCGCCTTTCTTAAGTCCCGTCCAGATGCCTTTGTCTTAAATATACGCATATTTTTCTTTTCTTGCAATGCGGATTATAGCTTTTTCCTGGCGCCGGTTCATGGGGCTTCCCCTTCATCATCTTTGTCCAAATCTACAAGGAATTACATTTACGCGACACGGCCGACTCGAACGGCCCACCTACAGCTTAGAAGGCTGTTGCTCTATCCGGATGAGCTAGTGTCGCAATTCAATGATTTTCGCATAAATTTTGAACGATTTCAAGTATAACAGGACCTGGGCTTTCGCTTGCCTACTCTTTTACGCCGCCCAAAGCAACGCCTGCTATAATGTAGCGTGAAAGCAGGAAGTATATGACAAACAGCGGAAGAGACGTAAGCGCCAGCCCGAGATATACCGAACCGTATTCTGTTTTATAAATGTCGCCCCGCAGGAGGCTTACCATAATCGGCATGGTATAATGGTTCTTGTCGGTAAGCAGGATAAGCGGGGTAAACAGGTTGTTCCAGCTGGCGACAAAGGAGAAAATCGCCTGTGTCGCTATGGCGGGCTTCATGATGGGCAGAATAATCCGGTTGAAGGTGGCAAACTCACCGGAGCCGTCTATGCGGGCCGCGTCTACGATTTCGAGTGACAGGGAAGCCAGAAGATACTGGCGCATAAAAAACACCATTGCAGGCGCCGCTATCGCGGGCAGTATCAGCGGCCACAGGCTGTTTGTCCAATGGATGCGGTACATAAACTGATAGAAGCCAATGCCTGCAACCTGGGCGGGAATCATCAGCACGCACATGATGAACGTAAAGAACGCATCCCGCGCTTTCCAGGTATAGGCTACAAGCGCATAGGCTGTGAGCGATGAAAAATATACCGCGCAGATCGTTGCCCCTGAAGAAACCAAGAGGGAGTTCAGGAAGCCGACAAGCGGGTTAAAACTTTTACCAAGCAGAATGGACCAGTTATTGAAAAAATATTTTGACGGAAAAAGCGATACCGCATGCTGCTGGATTTCAAAGGTACTCCGCGTCGCGTTCATAAACATAATCCAGAAAGGCAGTATGCTCAAAACCGAGAGGAATATACAGACAATATAAATAACCGTCTTGGACAGGTTGCGGGATATGGTATCGTTATGATGTATCATAGTGTTCATGCTGCAAGCCTCCTTGCCGCCCGTATCATCTCTTTTTGTTCTTTCTTCCGCTTCTCCGCATCCTTATCGCGCATCACATAGAACAGTATTGCCGACAATATCGCTATGATAATGAACATAATCATGCTTGCCGCCGCCGCCCTGTTGTACAGGTAGCTTCCGCTGAAAGCCTGATTATAAATGAAGACGCTCGTCGTAAGAGTTGCGTTATCGGGGCCGCCCATGAGGAACAGCTTTGGTATATCAAACATCTGCAGGCCGCCTATCATGCTTGTGATAAGGGTGTACAGCAGTATGGTCCGTAAGCTGGGAAGCGTTATGCGAAAGAAGGTCTGAATACCCGAGGCGCCGTCTATTGCCGCCGCTTCGAAGAGTGTGGGACTTATGCCCAGGACGCCGGCGATAAGCACGATCATCGTGCTGCCGTACCACATCCAGAACTGGATAAACGCCACAATGCCCCGGGCCGTCCCTTTTTGAATCAGGAAATTCACCGGCTCGGCAATAAATCCGAATCGTACTGCCAGGTCGTTGACCGGGCTCATCGGATAGGCAAACAGGGAGTTAAACAATATTGCGATTGTTGCCGCGGTGATAATGTTGGGCATGTACAGCAAAACCTTAAAAGCGCCCTGGCCTTTTACTCTGAGTCGGTCATTGGTAAACCATGCGGTGAGCAGCAACGCCAGCGCTATCTGGGGAATAAAATTGATTATCCAAATTATCGCCGTATTTTTTAATGAGGTAATAAAGGAAGGATTGTGTAAAATCAAATTGAAATTTTCAAATGGTTTAGCTAAAAAGTGAAACTCTATTTTTCCCATACCCCGCAGATCGGTAAAACCGATGATTGCGGTATACAGTATGGGATATAAAGAAAAAACAAGAAACGCAAGCAGGAAGGGTATGCAGAATATATAGCCATACTTCGAATAACTGATATTGGTACGCTGCATAACCCCTCCTTAACGCTATTGAATGTCGAGATTGTCCGCTACCTGCTGCCTGAAGTCCGCAATGGTCTTTGCGCGGCTCTTGTTACCGGCGGTATATTCCCGTACCTGTCCGCGCCAGATATTGTTGATTGATTCATCGTACTGGGTAAGGTTCCTGCCGTTGGCAAACTGTCCCGCAGGTACGAATGCGTCAAACATATTCTGTCCGCCGAGGAAGTCAAGGGTACCGTTGGATTTGCTCATCACGGTGCCTGAACCGACCGTATCTTTGGTGCCGCCGGGGCCGTTAAGGGTACCGTTGGCCCAGTAATACTGAAGACCTGTTTCGGAATAGTCAAGAGTTACCCATTTAATAATGTCGCCGACAACATCCTTAACCTTGCTGTCCTTGTTGGCCAAAAGCCAGGTACCGCCCCAGAAGAAGCCGACCGGAGGCTCGCAGACCGCCCAGTCGCCGTAGGTGCCTTCACCGGGTTTGCTGCCGCCGGAATTACCGGCCATTACATAGTTGATAAGCCATGCGGGACCAAAAAAGCCGAGGGGATGCTTTGCGCCTGCGTCTTTCATGTCGGCGAACCAGGCGTCCTGCCAGTCCTGGGTATCGTTGTGGTAGCCGTTATCCTTAAGCTGTTTTGAAAGGTCGAGGAACGCTTCGCGTTTCGGGTCAATGTAGAGCTTGCCGTCGACAATCCAGCCCTGGTCGGAAGAATTTTCTACCGCATGCCAAATATCGCCGTCACCTGAAACAATGGCATACCCCTTCTTTTTAAGGTCCGCCGCCGCACTGAAGAATTTATCCCAGCCGGGCCCGATTTTGCCGGTAATCACCGCAGGATCATCGGTTCCCCAGACATCCTTGGCAATGGATCTGCGGTAAATGAATGCGCCGCCGGTTGCCTGATAGCCAAGGGCAACGAGATCCTTGCCCCGTGAACCGATATCAACGGTGTATTGGGCAATATCTGCCTCCCGGAGCGCTGTGGGAACATCAATACCCAAAGATGAATACGAAGCCGCATACTGGGCCGCATCCCCCTGGGAGTACTTCAGCACGAACGCCGCTTCTGCGGTATAGATGTCGGGAGCGCCGCTGCCGCCGCCTGCAAGCGCCGCATCAAGAGCCGGCTGATAGGCGCCGTCTGTCGTGGCAATGATTGTCACCTTAACATCATATTTCTGGGCGAAATCGGGGTGCAGTTCCTTGTATTTATCAAGCATCTTGGGCACTTCATCGGTGAAACTCCACAGATTGATAACCTGCTTGCCGCTGCTGTCAGACTTTTTGCATCCGGCAATAAAAACCACGGCGATCAACGCGCAGCCTAAAACCAGTGCGGAACAAAGCCTTCTTTTCATCATGATAACCTCCATATAGTTCCTCTAAAAAAGATGAATTTCATTATATTTTATTCCGTCTTTTTTGTCAAATAAAGAATTGACAACAAAGAATTATACGGCGTCAGGAGCTTTTACTATCAGCGCTTCCGGGAGCCAGCGTAAAAGACATTCCGCCAGAGCGGCGGCGTCCATGGGTTTTGAGAGAAAGCCGTTAAAGCCGTTTGCCAGAAACATTTCTTTTGCGCCGCTGATCGCATTGGCGGTAAGGGCGATAATTGGGACAGGATGCTCTGCAGCCTGTCCATTCTCCATTTCACGAATAATTTTAGCGGCTTCGACGCCGTCCATTTCGGGCATCATGTGATCCATCAGAATAAGATCATACGGGTGAGAGACGGCTTGATCGACAGCCTCCCTCCCGCTCTTGGCAATATCAGGAAAAATTTTAAAGGTGTTAAGCAAAAATTCCGCAACCACAAGATTGATATCAATATCGTCTACGAGGAGGACTTTTGCATCGGGGGCGCTGAACTCAACAAGATCGATCTCT
>JAISJS010000085.1 GCA_031261385.1 Treponema sp. | reverse complement strand
ACCCGAAACTATGCTTTTAAGCGAAGCATCCCTCGCAAAAGACTGGGATACGCCGGAAGAGGATGCCGCATGGGAAAATTTGTAAAAGGGGATGTGGTAGTTCTCCCCTTTCCCTTTTCAGATCTGTCAGGTACTAAACGCCGCCCCGCATTTGTACTTACCGATTTATCGGGGGACGACATAATTCTTTGCCAAATTACCAGTAAATCCGGATACGATCCTTACGCAGTATCAGTTAAAAGTACGGATTTTATTTCTGGTTCCCTTCCTGTTGATAGCTATGTCCGGCCAAACAAGATTTTTACCGCAGACAAAAATCTTGTTCTTTCCGTTGCCGGCCGTTTATCCGATACAAAAATCAATGAAATCGGAGAAGCAATCATTAAGCTTATCTCCTAAGATTACCGGAAGCTGGATAAGGCCGACCAGGAAAACATCACCCTGGCTATTGGCGCCTGGCTGCGTTCGAACCATAGGTTCGCGGGGTCCGCCCGATAGTCCTGGGGAATTGGCACTATATAAGCGGCTAGTGAGGCGACGATTGACGTAGTATTACTATCATTATATACTACGGTATTATGGATAGAATTGCAATTGTTACCGGATCGGATAGGGGCATGGGAAAAGAGACAGCCCTTGCTTTGGCGAATAATCATTATAGCGTAATTATGGCATGTATAGATATACCAAATGCCAGCCGCGCCGGTGATGAAATAAAATCAATGAGCGGTAATAAAAACGTATTTGTATATAAGATTGATCTGTCGTCCATCGCGTCAATTAAACAATTTGTCCAATCTTTTTTACGTGATTTTGACCATATAAATATATTGATCAACAATGCCGGAATAATTACCATGGACCATGAAATTACCGAAGACGGGTTTGAAAAAATCATGGCGGTAAATACCATTGGGCCATACCTGCTTACCAAATTATTAGTACCCTATTTCCCATTGGGAGAAGATAACAGAATCATTAACGTAAGTTCCTGGATTTATAAATTTGGGAAATTTTCCATTGAGAAGATGAATAAATATCACTATGTAAAAGCTTATTCGGTATCAAAATACTCACAATTACTGATGTCCCTTGAACTTGCCGATGGATTGAAAGAAAGGGGTATCACCGTTAATGCGGTGAACCCGGGAACGGTACGGACTAAAATAATGATCACCAATATATGGTTTTATGATTTTCTTATAAATATCCTGATGGCGCCATTGTACATTGAGCCGAAGGATGGAGCTAAAACCTGTATTTATTTGGCGACCTCCGATGAAGTCAAGAATGAAACGGGGAATTTTTATCGGAAGTGTAAGCCGGTTGTTATTCCTAAGAAATTTAATAATAAGACTATACGGACTGGGCTTCTCCGGTATTACGAAACAATTTTTAAAGAAAATTTGTCCTTCTCTGCCTGTTGAAAAAAACCTTTCGGTTTTAGTGCTCCCGCGTCAATTTCCATCTTGTATCTCCTGTAAAATACTAAGGTATAGTATACATCAACCTGGTGTTTTGTCAATTAAATATTTCATTTATAAAGCCCTTCGCCGCTTCCGTCATTTCCACCGCATGGCCGGTGCGGAGGTAGTACAGCCATACCCGGCACGTTTTACCGTGCAAGTCCCCCAAAAGGTCCATACCTGCCCGGTAATAGAAGGCCATCTGCGCCGCGTGTTCCCCCGGCGCTTCAAGGCTGTCGGTTTTAAAGTCCACCACCTGCACAGCCGTATCGTCCTCAAAAAGCAGATCGATAGTCCCATTGATGAAGATCTTCCCATAGAGACTGCGGAACCGGTATTCGCTCTTCCGCAGAGCGCCGTTTTTCGCGGCCCTCCCCAGCTTTGACGCCAGAAATTTGTTTGCCAATTCAAGCCCCGCTTCCCGCAGGGTATCCGCTTCCTGGGGGGAAAGATGCCCCGCGAGGCCGGGCGGGATGACCACTTCCTCATCCTTCATCAGGGCTTCCACACAGGCATGGGCGATGGTCCCGAAGTCGGCGGGGGTAAAGGACAGGGACATTTGGTCCCCGGCATCCCCTTTCGTGTTAAACCGTTTGAGGATGCCGTCAACTTTTCCGAATATCCCGGCGGCATCCTCGCCGGAATATTTTTCATCCACCGTATAACTATGCTGAACAATCCCGGCATCAGGCAGGAATGATGTAGGGGTACGGTGATTGTTTTCAATTTCCGGTGTGTCAATAATCTCCGCCGTATCATAATAGGGCGCCGCTTTTTCCAGGAAACCCGCAAGGCCATTGCGGTCATTGTAAAACACCGCCCCCTGTTGTTCCCGGTTTTTTATGTACCCGGGATTACGGGCCTGGATAGCTTCCAGACGGAAAATTGAAGGAGCGTCCGGCGTCATTGAACCGTCATCATGTATCCGTGCGCTAATTGCCGGTAGCAGCAAACCGAAGAAGGTATCATTATCAATAATGGAATCCCCTTCAATACGGGGCGTCCCTTCTTCCTGATCCTTTTTATCCTGAACATCCCGCTTGGCCGCCATCGCAGCACGGAGCCGGATCGGAAGATTGCCCGTGTCAGGATTATCCTTCCCATAGGAAAGGCTGCCCGTAAGGTACAATTCCTTTTCCGCACGGGTCATGGCCACATAGAGGAGGCGCCGTAGTTCCGCTGTTTTTTTCTGTTTTTCCTCAGCCCGGCCCTGTTCGTAGAAAAAGTTCCGTCGTATCTTGAGCATTGCGGCGCAGGACGGCGGCAGGGGTGGATTGAAGGAAAGCCCTCCCGCCGCGGTACGGCAGACTTCAGCTTCGTTCCCGCTGTTCCGGCTCCGGTTCCCGCAGCAGACGATAAACACCACGGGAAATTCCAGCCCTTTGCTCTTGTGTATGGTCATAAGCCGTACGGCGCCGGAACGTTCCAGGGGAATATCCATATCGTCCAGGGGATCTTCCTGCTCTTTCATGGCCGAAAGTTTATCCGTAAAGGCCGCAAG
>JAISJS010000373.1 GCA_031261385.1 Treponema sp. | reverse complement strand
TTTTCTTGCAATCGTTCGTACATTTTTGTATCGTTTTTCAAATATTCCGTGCCTAATAGGGCTGTCAATTTATCTTTGTATTGGGTACGGGAAAGTGCAGCGTCATAATAATTAAAATGGAGCAAATACCATATTTCGAAAGCTTCAATTGAATATACGCAACGTATTTTTTCGCTCCTGGCTAATGCAATAGCTTCGTTAAAAGACTCCAACGGGAAAGAGTCGCGGTCAAACACACACCATACTTCCTGATAAGGAACCCGGTTTTTCCATGCTTCTTCTTTTATTCGTATGGCTTCTTTTACCAAAGAAATCGTATTGTAACCAGGTCCTCGCACATCAATATCGCTGTAGACCTTCGGATTTTCAGGGAAAGCCAGAAAGTAGTTCGGTTCTTTCCCCCTCGCAAACAATAAGAATTTTACGAAGCTGTCGAATCCGTTCTGTACGAGTAAGCGCGGCTGCTCTTTTTTCCACCAATTAATCATACCCCATTATTGTTATCTGCCAGTTGCATATTGATCTCATTAATATAAGGTATGCCGCCGTATTTTCCTTTCAGGTAATTTTTGTTGAAAGCGGCATCATTTCTGACTGATTCATGAGTGTCCGGCTCAACATACTCAACCAATGAATAGAGTTCGGTTGCCCCGTAGGGATCTTTTTCACAAAACCAAATTTGATCACGGCGAAAAATATCTTTTCTCATAATATGTACTGCATGACAGGAAATGACAAGCTGTCCATTTCCTGTATTGGTTTTAGATGAATTAAATAATTTTAAAATTGATTCCACGATAAGTGGATGCAGCGAAGAATCAAACTCATCAATGAACACAGGGAATCCATTGTCCAACGATTCAAGGATCAAAGCAGCAAACTGAAAAAGCTTTCTTGTTCCTAACGACTCGTTTTCTTCATCAAAGTCAACTTTTGATACTACATCTTCCTTATCATAGAATGCATGGCTATAGGAAGCTTTTTTTTGCATACGCTGTTTTTTTTCAATAGTGCCGTCCGGAGCGCGAACACGATATATATATGGAACATCTTTACTATTCACATCAAGAATTTGAATATCCGCACATCGAAGAAAATCGACAATACGCTCCCGATATTTTGGATCATCAAGTTTAAAAAGTGTTTGTGCTTTTCTATTATTTAACCCCGTCGAAAAATTCTGAAAAAAAAGTACAACCTCTTTTGCCCGATCCCCATTAAGTAAAGCGCAAACAGAAAGAAAAGAGGCGTTTTCTCTGGTTATCTTCATCGCCGGTTCGCCTTCGCCGAAATATTTTTGGTTATATTTAATCGTTTGTCCTTCCCGGGTAAAAAGTTCAATTTCCTGCACATTAAGAATGGCAAAAAGATATTCTTCACATACTTTATCCTGATTAACTGTAAATCCATACCGGTATCGGATTGGTTTGCTCTCTCCGTTTTTCAGAAAAAACAGTAGTTCAAAAGTGGAAGGCTCTTCCATCGTTTGTTTCGAGAATAAAAATGGATGGACATCTTCTATGCTGTCGCCCACTTGCAGCGAGGGGCCTGAATTAATTGCAAAATCAAAAAAGAAGGTCAATGCCTCGAAGAAATTGGATTTGCCGCTGGCATTTGCCCCATAAATCACCGCACTCCGTAAAAGGCGCACATCTTTAGTGACTTCAAAGGTGTTTTCGGACAACAATTCCTTGTTTTTCCCTGCCACAAGGGAAAACGTTTGCTTAGCCTTGAAAGACTTGAAATTTTCTACGCTGAATTCAACAACCATATTGTACCTTTCACAACTATACTTATTATCGGCGAAAAACGCAAGAGAAAATACTGATTTTTACGGGTAATTCACAAAAACATGAGAATTGGGAGTTTCTCTTAATTATCTGTCTGCAGGTAAAGACTGGAAAGAAATGAACAATGAAAATTCTACTTGTTCTACTTATTCGACTTTGCGGTTTTCCCTCTTCATTCCCCCTCAGCGTCCTCTGCGGTTATCTTTTTCTCATTCCTTATTCGCCTTCTGCGCCTTAGCGGTTTTCATTTCTTATTCAGCAATTCACCACGTGTCATTCTTTGTCAAATTCCTTAACGATTCAAGAGAGGCATTTAAATACGGCTCGAATTCTTTTTGATCGATTTTTCCATATACTTCATTTATTTTTTCTGTTATCATATTGCCGTTATGCCGGGAAATAAACTCCTCCAGTGCAATTACAACTAACTGATTCCGTTTAATTCCCATATAAGAGGCTGTTTCCTCAGCCTTTTCATAAAGTGTGTCTGAAAGTAATATAGCCGTCTTCATACAACATACTATAACCGGGGTACAATAAAACATCAAGAGAAAATCATAAACTTCCCTAAATACCGGATTGCCCCCGCAAATAATCTGTGGTATAATAATTGGAAATTTGGTATAAAACCGGGAGGAACCGTGATAAAATTTTTGACTGCTTTTACGAAAGAGATTGACGATCCTGAGGCGGCGGTAGCGGATATTCTTGGGCAGATCGATATTGATTCGGGTCTTCTGGCCCATTCGGTGGGTATTGTTTCCTGCTATTATGAATTTGTGGAAACCGGCGTTGTTGCGGCGCTCGCTGAACGGCTGCCCTTTGACGTGATCGGCTGTACCGCCATGGGAAGCGGGGTAAACGCCCGGTGCAGCCTTGAACAACTGAGCCTTTTGGTGCTTTCAAGCGATGATGTGAACTTTGCCTGTTCCCTTTCAGGCCCCCTTGACAAGGATAACATCAAAGAACAGGTTACCGGGGCCTATACCGAAGGCCGGAAGCTGCTTTCCGCCAATCCTGCCCTTATTTTCACCCTGGGACCCATTATGACTGACGCCCAGGCAGGAGAGGATATCGTCGATGCCCTGAATAACGTTTCCGGCAACGTCCCCCTGTTCGGGACCCTTTCCAATGATACCGACCTCTCCTACAAAAACGCAAAAACCTTCTTCAATGGGGAAATTCATCAATACCGGGCGGCGCTGCTCCTTATTCAGGGGAACATCAATCCCCGCTTCTTTGTTACCGGTATTTCGGACAAGAATATTCAGCGGCAGAAGGGGGAGATCACCTCTTCCGACGGCTGTTTCCTTAAAGAAGTAAACAACATGCCCCTGCTGAACTACCTTGCCACTCTGGGCATCCGGAAGGAAAACCTTGGGGCATTTACTTCAGTGCCGATCATAGTGGATTACGGTGATGGGACCACGCCGGTAGCCCTGAGCATGTACTCCGTCAACGAAACGGGGGCGCTCTGCGGCGGGAAAATGCCCGTGGGGGCCTCTGTCGCCATTGCGGAAGTGGACTACTCCAGCGTGATGACCACCGCCGAAGACACGGTAAAGAAGGCGTTGGCAGAGAAGGATATCAGCGGCATCATTGCGATCCCCTGTTTTTCCCGGATTCTCGTGATCAGCCCCCGGGCGGAAGATGAAATGAAGAAAACCCGGGAACTTATCGGGCAGGATATCCCCTTCTTCCTCTGCTACAGCGGAGGGGAGATATGCCCAACCTACAACGAAAAAGGCGAGTCCTTTAATCGTTTCCATAATCTTACCTATACTCTGGCCGTTTTTTAGGTGTATGCGCCCATGTCATCTACAGTAGCAAATCCAACAAGGCTTCTACCGGAAGCCAAGTTCCCCCCGGAAGATCCGGAATCATTACGGAAGGAAAATGCCAGACTAAAGCGTCGGCTTGAGCGTATTGAAGCCACACTTGAGCGAAACATGGCGATTGCCGATACGCAGGCGGGGCTTAACGCCGCCCGGACCGTGGAACAGCAGAAGCAGCAGAAGTATATGGACATGCTGCTGCAAAGCAGTCCGGATATCATGATCCTCTTTGACCAGGGAGGGCGTTTTTCCTACTGCACCGATGTCTTTATAAAAGCGGCGGGGTTTCATAACTTCAGTCAGATAAACGGCAGGAATTATAAGGATGTCTTCGGCAAATTTACCGACGTAGAAACCGAAAATTCCTGGATCAATCTGATGTTCGGTATTTTAAACAATCCCCAGGGGGAGCATGGCTCCCTTCAGGCGGAAGAAGTCCTGGATTTTACCGAGGGCGCGGAAAATCCCCGCAAATATACGATTCATTTTACCACCATGCAGGGTTCACACGGAACAGTAGAAGGGGCGGTGATGCTCTTCCATGATATAACAGAAATCGAAAAAGCCCGCAGTGATGCTGAAGAAGCCCGTATTGCTGCCGAACAGGCCAATCAGGTTAAAAGCGAATTCCTTGCCAACATGAGCCACGAGATCCGCACCCCGATGAATGCCATTATCGGCATGACCGGCATCGCCAAATCTTCCCGCAACATCGAAAAAATGCTCTACTGCATCGGGAAGATCAATGACTCCTCCGAACACCTTTTGGGGGTTATCAACGACATCCTGGACATGTCCAAGATCGAAGCGAACAAACTGGAACTTTCCTACACGGAATTTGATTTTGTCAAGATGCTTATCAAGATGGTCAACGTGATTAACTTCCGGGTGGACGAAAAACATCAAACCTTCAACGTCCGTCTTGACCGTGACCTTCCCCCCGCGATCATCTGTGATGAACAGCGCCTGAGCCAGGTCATTGCCAATCTGCTTTCCAACGCGGTCAAATTCACCCCCGAAAAAGGAACCATCACCCTGAGCGCCAAAAAGCTCGCAGAGGAGGGGGAATATTGCACCATCCGTATCGAAGTACAGGATACGGGGATAGGATTAACTGAGGAACAGAGAGGCCGGCTTTTCCAGTCCTTCCAGCAGGCTGATTCGAGCATTTCCCGTAAATTCGGCGGGACAGGCCTCGGGCTCGCCATTTCCAAACGGATTATAGAAATGATGGGCGGTACGATCCAGGTTACGTCCGTTTACGGCAGCGGATCAAATTTCGCCTTTTCCATACGGGTAAAGCGGGGGAAGGCGGAGCCCCGGCATAGCCTTCTCAAAGAAGGGGTGAACTGGGGCAACCTTCGCTGTCTCGTGGTGGACGATATGCCGGATATCCTTGAATACTTCAAGGAACTCGCCGACCGTATCGGCGTCTTCTGCGACACCGCTTCCGGCGGACAGGAGGCCCTTAAAAAAATTGAGGAAAACGGCCCCTACGACATCTACTTTGTGGACTGGAAAATGCCCGGTATGGACGGCGTTGAACTTTCCCGGCGGATCAAAGAAAGTGAAACCCAAACGGCTGATGTGCAGAATTTGGCAAAGCCAAATTCTGCCAAATTACCACCGGCGAAGTCGGTGGTAATAATGATATCCGCCCAGGACTGGAATGCCATCGAAGAAGAGGCTCAGGCGGCGGGGATAAAGAAATTTATCCAGAAACCTCTCTTTGCCTCCACCATCGCCGACTGCATCAAAGACTGCCTTGGCCTTGGCTCCGCCCTGTCCCGGGAAAGCACAGAGACAATGACCGATTACACCGGTTTTAGGGTATTAATGGCGGAGGATATTGAGATAAACCGGGAAATCGTCCTTACCGTACTGGAACCTTCCAATCTGGAAATTGATTGTGCGGAAAACGGCGTCCAGGCAGTAGAAATGTTCATCTCCAACCCGGACAAATACGACATGATCTTTATGGATATCCACATGCCCGAAATGGACGGCTACGAAGCCACAAGAAAAATTCGTGAATTTGAAGCCAACCGTACGGCCGCCTCCAAAGGCTTGGAGTTTGTGCCTACGGCACAAACTCCTACGCAATTATTGAGACGTGCTTCGCACGTCCCAATAATTGCGATGACCGCTAACGTCTTCCGGGAGGACATTGAAAAATGCCTTGCCGCAGGGATGGACAGCCATATCGGCAAACCCCTCAACTTCGATGATGTAATGCAAATACTTACACAGTACCTTCCCAAAAATTCCCGTTAAATTCAAAAATTTATTTTACGGTAAAATATTCCCGGCGGAAAGGTAAATTTCGTACCATTCTTCACGGCTCAAGGTGATTTCTGCGGCTTTTACGCAGTCGGCCAGACGGCCTTTATTCATGGTGCCTGTCACCGGCTGGAAGCGGGCGGGATGCCGCAGGAGCCAGGCTATTGCAATGGTCGTATTGGATACCGAATACTTTTTGGCAATCTCGTTGACCGCGGCGTTGATTTTGGGGAACTTTTCATTGTCAAGGAAGACGCCTTCAAAAAAGCCGTATTGGAAGGGAGACCAGGGCTGAACCGTGATATCGTTGAGGCGGCAGAAATCAAGGATGCTGCCGTCGCGGTTCACTGCCGCATCGTCAAGCATGTTCACATGAAGGCCCTGATTTATCATGTTGGCATTGGTGATGCTGAGCTGTAACTGGTTGGCCACAATGGGCTGCTTGACAAATTTGCGCAGTAATTGAATTTGCATGGGGTTCTGATTGGAAACGCCAAAGTTCCGGACCTTTCCGGAAGCGGCTAATATGCCAAAAGCCCCGGCCACTTCTTCGGGCTCCACGAGAGCGTCGGGGCGGTGTAGCAGGAGCACATCAAGATACTCTGTTTTAAGGCGCCGCAAACTGCCGTCCACCGATTCAAGTATATGTTCTTTTGAGAAATCAAAGGAATGAGGCCTGATGCCGCATTTGGTCTGGAGGATTATCTTTTCCCGGACCGCGGCATTCATCCCGATGGCATCGGCGAAGATAGATTCGCAGGTATTACCGCCGTAGACATCGGCGTGATCAAAAAAGTTGGCCCCCAATTCCACTGCGCCTTTGACAAAAGCTTCTGCTTCCTTTTTTTCTATCCTGTTAATTCTCATACAGCCCACGGCAATAACCGGGACCTGTAAACCGGACAACCCTAAATTAATCGTTCTCATAGCATTTACCTCTTAATAATAATTATAGTTCTTTTCCTGCTTTTTTCTTTAACAATTTACTCGTAAAAAATGAATCCCGGTCGCGTTCTTCAAGGCTTGCTTCAATATAAATTCTTGTATCGCGGGCGGTGGGGATAACCATTTTTTCAAGGGCGTTTACCCTGCGCTGGGTTTTTCTGACTTCACGGGCAAGCCGCCAGGCAATGGTCCTGACCGCCGCAAGCTCCGTGCAGATTTTAAGCATTTCAAAAAATTCCAGGACCGTTTCATCACATTCGGCATACGAATTTGCCGCCGAATATTTAAGTTCCGCATCGGGAAGATGGATTTCAAGGCTCGGCAGTTTCATGCCTGCGGCGGTAACCTGTTTCTCGGTCAGTTCAAAACGGTAGCGAATGTTGCGGGCAAGCCGGTCGGCGCGCTCACGGCCCACGACGATGAGCATACGTTTAAGGGCGGGATACGCAGTCTGGATACGGGAATCGAGATCACGTTCCAAAAGCTTTACCTGTTCCACCTTCTGCATGAGTTCCATGACAAGAATTTCCCGCTTCTGCTCCAGAAGATCGTAGCCTTCCTCGGCAGTGGCAAGCCGTTCCTTGACGCGGATCAGGTTGCTCTTTGTCGGGGCGATGGATTCCCTTGCCACTATTTTTGCTCCGCCATAACCGGGTCAAAATATTTTTCGATAAATTCCTGTTTGACCCGCAGCAGTTCATCGCGGGGAATTTCCGCAAGTACTCTCCAGCCCAGGTCAAGGGTACGGCCTATATCGCGGTTTTCATTTTCGTCCTGGGTCAAATAGATTTGCTCAAATTTTTCGCCGAACTTGAGATAGCGCTTGTCCGCTTCGGAAAGTTCTTCCTCGCCGATAATCGAAGCAAGGTTACGGACCTGTTTGACTTTGGAATAGGCGGCAAAGAGCTGGCTGGAAACGTCCTTGTGATCTTCGCGGGTCATACCGGGACCTATGCCGTCTTTCATCAGCCTTGAAAGGCTCGGGAGCCCTGCCACCGGCGGATACACACCGCGC
>JAISJS010000256.1 GCA_031261385.1 Treponema sp. | reverse complement strand
TCGATCTTTTTCTGGTTGATCAGGGCTAAACGGTAGGAAGACGCCTCGTATTTGGCGCTCTGCGGGTACTGCTCGGTGATAAGGGTAAAAAGGGAACGGGCCTGGTCAAGCTGACCCATCGAAAAAAGGCACTCCCCTATCCAGTACAGCGCCGCCGATTTACGGGAATCGGCGCCTTCGCCGACATGGTCGGCATAATCCTTGAGAAGGACCACCGCCTCATCATAGCGGCCCAAATAGTACAGCGCCCTGCCTTTATGATAGGGAATTTCTGCGCGCCGCTGGCCGGAGGGGGAAATGCGGACAAGTTCATCCATATCCCGCACCGCCGCTTCATATTCCTGGGCGGAAAGCTCGGCAAGGGATATCCAGTACAGCGCCTCGGCCCGCTGTTCGGCGTTTACCGCCGCCGCCTGTGCCTGGCGCAGTTCTATTACCGCCTCAGGCCACCGGGACTCACGGTAGAGGTTGACCCCCGCCTGGAGATGAGATACGGCCTGGGTATTGGAAGCCGGTCCGCGGGTCTGGGCAAATGCAGCCGATCCCGTCAATAAAAACAGGAAAAAACAAATAACCGGTACATATGAGCCTTTTTTCATCAAATTGCGCTCCTCTTTAAGGTTCCTTGATACCATTCCATATCATATTATCGGCCGCGAAGCCGTTTTACCAGCGCCTCTTTATCGGCGGCGGCAAAAAAAGCGGTTCCCGCCACTAAAACATCTGCCCCTGCAGAACGGGCCAGCGGCGCCGTTTTTTCCTGAATGCCGCCGTCGACAGAAATAAGATACGAAAATCCCTTTTTCTCCCGAAGTTCGGCCAATGTTTGTACTTTTTGAAGGCACTGGGGGATTAGTTCCTGCCCGCCAAAGCCGGGATTTACCGTCATCACCAAAACCAGGTCGGCAAACGGGAGCAATTCCCCGATGGCGCAGACCGGCGTAGACGGGACAATGCTGATCCCTGCCTTTTTCCCGAGTTCCCGTATCAAAACCAAAAGCCGCTGGGAATGAACGGCCGCCTCGCTGTGAAAAGTGATATAATCGGCGCCGCTGCGGGCAAAGGGTTCAATCAAATTTTCAGGGTTTTTTACCATAAGGTGTACGTCAAACGGGAGCAGTGTTTTTGGCCGGAGATCCGCCGCCAGTTTGGGCCCGAAGGTAAGATTCGGCACAAACTGACCGTCCATCACGTCAATATGCACCCAATCCGCCCCTGCTTTTTCAATTTCCGCGGCTGCCCCGGCAAAATTTGAAAAATCTGAGGCAAGAATTGATGGCGCAATGATGGATTCCTTCATGTTTTGATCATACCCGCCTGTGCGTTCCTTGTAAAGGTTATACTGCGACGGTGAAAAGCGCTTTTATAGGGCTAGTCAAAACTGTATAAAATGGTATAATATAAAAGTATATTTTGTACCAGAATGTACAAAACCAGTCAAGCCATGGAAACAGAAACAAGCGGCCTTAGGCCTGCGGTAGCGGGGCTCATCGAGAAAGCCTATGACAAGCTTGAAGCCTCGGACGCTGCTTCGGCTATGGCTGCTCTGGAAGAAGCCCTGAAGATCGATTTTGATAATCCGGAGGTTAAATACGGCTTAAAGTGCCTGAACTGGTGGCTTGAAAATACCAAGCGGCTTGCGGAATTTCGGGACCCCTATGACAAGGGCGGCTTTATCCTTTCCCAGGTACGGTCCTATTATGGTTTTCTGGAGCGGTTTCCCGAATCCTATGATCGCTGCCAGTATGCGGTGCGGCGGTATGTGTATTCTACCGCCCTCTCGTATTTTCAGAATTTGCTTGGAGACGGGGTTAATCAGCACGATCCCGACCTCCTCCTGCAGGTAGGGCGCTGTTACAAAGGGGTGGGCAATTACGAAGACGCCCTGAAATATCTGGAACAGGCGGCGCGTTTTAAACGGGAGGACGCGGAGACCCTGGCGGAGCTTGCCGATGTGAATGCATTGCTGGCGGAAAACCGGGCTGCCAAGGCGCTCTTTCGGGAGGCTTTTTTTCTGGACCCCCAGAAAATTGAACTTCGTTCAATGGAGTCGGAGCTTTTAATCAGGCTTTGCCGGAGGGTGGAGGATCTGGGGTACAGCGGCAATGAACTTTCCGAATGGATGCCCGTTTACGGGTATCTTTTCGGGGTATTTTCGGTGAAACGGGAGTTGAAACCTGTCGAGTTGGGAAGGCTTAAGGCATCAATATTTGCCCTGGAAAGTGAAATACGCAGCAGTCCCGATCAAAATTCCCTTTTAAAGCCCCGGCTGTTAAACCGGTATTTTTGGCTGATAGATCATTATGAAAACACCCGGGATGATACTTCCCTGGTAGAAGAGACCATGCTGAAGATTAAAATTATCGATCCGGCTGTATACGAGCGGTATATCAAATAAGGAGTTTATGGGATGTCTGAAGTTGAAACAATAGATTCAGGAGAAGCAGGCGCTTCGATACCGTTGTTAAAGAACGTCCAGGAAATGCTGAATGAAGAAAAGTGGACCAGGGCCACCCTCAGCAATTATTCGACCAATCAATTCAAAGAACTGGATCTTGTTCTTAAAGAGGCGCGGGAAGCGCGTGCGTATGATGAACTGAAAAATGTGTGCGATGAACACCTGGTGCATACCAAAAACAGCATAATTGCCCTGTACCTGTCGGGGATGATTGCCCTTTCCCGCCAGCTTATCGACGACGCCGCCCTTATCAACCTGGTAAGTATTTTTGTTGATAACCACAAGTGGGCCATTGTAAAGTACCTGTGTGAAGGCATACTCGAATACGGTGAATCAAAATTTGCCCTGCGTACTCTGGCGGAATGTTACAAAAATGATAATGAAGAAGCGGCCATTTACGGCATCTGGGAACGGCTTGTCAAGGTTGATTATGAAGAGGCGGACCTGGCGAAATCGCTTGGGGAACATTTTGAAAAGCAGGGCGATTTTGAATCGGCGGTGGATTACTACAAAAAGGCCCTGCACCGGTACATAAACAAGCAGCTCTTTACCAATGTCCGCGAAATTTGGGAAAAACTCCTTACCTATTGTCCCGATGACATTGACTTTTTTCTCCATGTGCAGAAGAAGATCGCAAAAAACATCAGCGAGGACAAGTCGGTTCTGCTGCTGCAGGATGTTTATGCGGCCTGCAAGGATAAGGATATTGATGTCGCCATCGGGATATTAAAGATCATCCTTGAATATGATGAAAGGGATGTGCAGGCCCGCAAGGAAATTGTTGACTGCTTTAAAAAGAAGTACGCCAACCACAGCCATCTGGAAGAGTATATCCGGATTTCCAACCTGACGCAAAATTACCGCAACGTGCATGAGGCCATTACGGATTTTGAGAAACACATCGCCTTTGACAAGGGAAATTTTGTGTACCACCGGACCTGGGGGGTGGGCAGAATTGCCGAAGTCAAGGGGGATGAGATACTCATCGATTTTGCAAAGAAACGGGGTCATTCGATGGGCCTTAAAATGGCCGTCAACGCCCTCCAGACCCTGTCAAAGAACCACATTTGGGTGCTGAAAGCCACCTGGAAAAAAGAAAAACTCCACGACAAAGTAAAAGAAGATTATACCTGGGCACTGCAAACGGTGATCAAGAGCTTTGGGAATTCCTGCGATATCAAGCGGATAAAGGCCGAACTTGTGCCGCAGGTACTTTCCACCGGGGAATGGACCACCTGGAGCGGGAAGGCCCGTGATATCCTCAAGTCCGATCCCGGTTTTGGGGTAAGCCCCGACAATATCGATCTTTTTACCGTGCGGGACCGGCCCATCAGCATCGAAGAAAAACTCTACAACGAATTCAAGGCGGAGCGCAATTTCTTTGAGCGGGCGGTCACCATCAGAAATTATGTAACCCTGAAGGATGTGGAACTGGATTCCGAATA
>JAISJS010000282.1 GCA_031261385.1 Treponema sp. | reverse complement strand
GCTTTCCTACCTGAGTGCGGAAGAACAGGAGGGGATGCGGAAACGGCTTGGGGCGTTTTCAGGTGATACTACCCTGATACAGTTCAGGAGCGGCCTTCAGCGGGCCGCAGCAGCCCCCTACCCCACCGAGGCGGAACGGGATCTGGCCCTCCTTTCCCAGATTGGGATCGGGACCGATGTCAGGCGATCGGGCAGCGGGAGTTACGATCCTTCCCGCCTCCGCGGGTATCTTGAAATTGATGAGAAGGCGCTGGATGCGGCGCTTGAAACAAAGGTTCCCGTGATTCAGCAGCTTTTCGGCTCCGACAGCAACGGAGATCTCATCATTGATACGGGGCTTGCCTATTCCCTGGACACCATCACCAAGCCCTTTGTTGAAGCAGGAGGATTAGTCACCCTTAAAACCGGAACCATCGATTCAAAAATAAGCCAGGACCGGCGGCGCATCGACACCATGGAACGGCAGCTTGCCGCCAAGGAAGCGGATTTAAAAGTACAGTACGGCCGTATGGAAGGGGCCTACAATCGTATGGAACAAATGCAGGGTTCCCTGGATAATTTTAGCAGGCAAAGCAACGCCAATAACGGCAGGTAGGATATGAATATAACCATCAACGGCAAGGCGGCGGATATTACCCTTGAAAGCGAAAAAACCATCGGGGATATTCTTGCCGCCCTTGGAGACTGGCTTGAAAATTCCGGATTCAGGCTGAGCGGTATTGATGTAGACGGTCAAACTATTTTCTCAGACGTATTGGAAGATGCGTTTGATACCGATGTAAGCGGTGTTGACAACCTTGATATAAGAACCAGTTCCCTTGCCGAACTTACCGCGGAGGCCCTTTTAAAAACGCGCGGGGATCTTGCAGCGTATGAAGACGCGCCCTTCGGTGAAAAAAGGGACTTTGCCGAAAGCTGGGGAAACAGCCCCCAGGCAGGTTTTCTCGCCGCCCGTATACCTGAACTAAAGGATTGGGCAGACAGAACCTTTTCCGGCGTCGGCATGGGGGCCGCAGAACTCCGGGGGATCATTGATGAGCGGCTTCGGGAACTCACCGATCCGATAGGGGAACTCAACAGGGCCGGGCCTTTGATTGAGGAGCTGGTCGTACGGCTTACCGACCTTCCCCTGGATATTCAGACCGGGAAAGACGGCAGGGCGGCGGAAACGATAGGGATTTTTTCCGGCGCTGCCGAAAAAGTATTCCGCATTTTTAATCTGCTTAAAACGCAGGGGTTTGCCGTTGAGGAATTAAAGGCGGAAGGAATCCCGGTTGCCGATTATGTGGGCGAATTTGGCACGGCGCTGAAGGAGCTCCTGGCGGCCTATGAATCAAAAGACTCAGTCCTGGTGGGCGATTTGGCTGAATATGAACTGGCCCCCCGGCTCCGCAGTCTGTATGATGCAATTCGGGCGCCCTGTCCCGGGGTATAGGAGAAGTCATGGATATTTTTGGGGGACTGCCAATAGTATTATATCCGCTCCAGATGAGCGGCGTCTCGTATTTCAAAGAGACCAATCCGCGGGATTATGTTATTTTCGGCGTCGGCCTTGGAGTAGTGATACTTACTCTGATTATCGTAAATTTCATTAAAAGAAAATATAACCCCAAGGCGCTTGGGGATTCCGTGGACAGCAGCAGTTCCCGCAGATTTTCCGGCTTTGCCCTGCACCGCCTTGCAAGCAGTATCGGCATCGATCGCGATCAAACCAAAATGCTGGAATTTGTTTTTAAAAGTGACGATGTTACCGATCCGGAACGGTCGTTAAAATCCGCCACCCTTTTGGACCGGCATTTCAAGCGGGCGTATCATATAATTGAGCGGACTGCGGCATCCGAAAACGAGGCGCAGGACAGGCTTTCACTTTTGTTTTCAACCCGGAACGCACTGGAAACAGCCTCCGGGGGCGGAGGCCTTTCTTCAACGCGGAACGTGCCTGAAAATTCTTCGGCAGTGCTCAACATCGGCGAAGGCAGCTTTCCGGTACGGGTTATTTCTTCCAAGGGCGATGCGCTCGTGGTGGAAAATCCCAAAAACGCATTGGGGACCCCGGTCAGGCTCCCCCGCGGCGGCAAAGTTTCCCTTTCATTCTTTACCAAGTCCAGCAAGGGTTTTTCTTTTGAAAGCCGTATCGTGGGCGCCGCCGATTCTGCCGACGGCCCGATTCTGCAGCTCCTCCATTCAACCCAGATAAAACAGTTGTCCAAACGAAGGTTCCGGCGGCGGCAGGCAATTATTCCGGGCAATTTTTTCTACGTATATGTGGAAGAGACCGGACACAGAAAAGAAAAGAAAATGGTGGTGGACAAGCGGCGCCTTACGGGAAATATCATGGACATTTCCATAGGGGGCTGTTCCATAAAAACCAATGTTTCGGTACCATCTGGTACAAGGCTCAAGATTGAATTCATCTACTCCGATACCCTGAATGCGGCGGTTCTTGGGCAGGTCCTCAGGACCAACCGGAGCGGGATGAGTACAATCATGCACATAAAATTTCTCAAGGTGCCTCGCAGATCTTTGAACACCATAAATGCCCTTGTATATGAATACGCAGATGCGTAACTGTAATTTTAAAGCCAAAGGGGTTTCTGACACATGAAAATTATTTCCATCAACGACATTGTCCGCAAGGATGTCCCCATCTATTATCGAAGGCTTTATACAGGTCTTGCAGTCCTGGAATTGATCAATAATAAACAGGTAGAACGGGGTATTGATTTTTCAATTGAACATAAACCCACCGGCCATAAAGAAATTATCGTCACCCTTGCCGAGCCGGTAGATTATCCGCTGGTCCCCCTTAACCAGGAACTGAAAAAATACATCGATAATCTTGACATGAACGGAGGTCTTCCTGGCTGATTTTGTTTCTTCCTCCCCGGAAGAAACCATCGCCCTGGGCAAACGCATCGCAAGCCGACTGCAGCCGGGGAGCGTCATCGCCCTAAGGGGGGGGCTCGGAGCCGGAAAGACCTGCCTTACCCGGGGAATTGCACAGGGACTTGGGATCGAAGAAACGGTTACCAGTCCCACCTACACGATTATTTCAGAATATGAGGGAACGCTGCCCCCCGCAGGAACAAATGTTCCCGGCGGAAAATTCCCGCTGTATCATATCGACGCCTATCGTCTTGCCGGGGAAGATGATTTTATCAACATCGGCGGCGAAGAATTGATCAATGGCGCCGGAATTTCGGTCATTGAATGGAGCGAACGAATTCCCCTTTCAATCCCAAAAGATGCATTTTTTATCGACATAGAAATTACCGGGGACAGCAAGCGCATGATTCACCTTTCTGAGGGATTACTTTGAATATACTTGCCATTGATACCGCCGCAGATATCCTTTCCGTTGCACTGGAAACCGGGGACGGCGTCATGTCGTTTGAAGCTGATGCAGGTTCCCGCCATTCTGTCCTGCTTATGGACATAGTTGATATATTGGTCAAAAAGGCAGGATTG
>JAISJS010000254.1 GCA_031261385.1 Treponema sp. | reverse complement strand
AATATTCCAGGTATTGTCATTCTGTTGTTCTCCGCCGATTTTTAATACTCCCCCGCCATCATCATACAAAAGCACGTTGTTACCATTAAGTGAATTGATTTCCCAGTTTTGAATCCGGTAAACATTCCCGTCAGTTTCATCATCATCATCGTCATCGTACCCCGTATCACAGGTTATAAGGAACAATGATAATCCGGCCAGCATTATTGACAGGAAAACGGTCAATCTTTTTTTTGCAGTATCTTTCATAAGAACCTCCAATAAAATATATAATCATATGCTCCATATGATTTATCCTGTACGTTAAAAGAACTTCACCTCAAACAAAATGGGGAACTCGAAGCGGTAGGTCTGTTTTTCACCGGTGAGCGAGGCTTCCCCGAACAGTCCTATGCGTAATTCGCCCCTGCCGAATTTAAAGCCCGCATAGGGCGCCAACTGGATCACGTCATCGTCCGCAATGGTTGTGGGGTCGTCCGCCGCGTAGGAGGCTTCAAGGCCTAAGAACAGGGGAAAATTGATACTGTACTTTACCACCGACCCCGCCTTAAACTGGAAACCATCGTCAAAGACATTACCGGTTACCCGCCCCATAAGGGACAGTTGTTCAAGGTTATATTGGGCTGCCACGGTTACGGCCTTGGGACTCGTCTTGGTTGGATTCATGGGGAACCGGCCCCCTACTTCCAGGATCAGATTATAGATACTCGTAAGGGCGAATGCCGCCTGAATGGGTTTCCCATCGTTAAAACTGATATACTGAACCCGGAGATGTCCCAGATCGTCAAACCAATACCCGGCTCCAAGCTGAAAGCCGCTGCCGGCGGT
Organism: Treponema sp.; assembly: GCA_031261385.1. Taxonomy (GTDB): domain Bacteria; phylum Spirochaetota; class Spirochaetia; order Treponematales; family Breznakiellaceae; genus JAISJS01. The sequence goes on along the minus strand of JAISJS010000254.1, from coordinate 2,304 downwards.
GGATTTAAAATCGTATATATTTTCCGCCGTATCGGTAAGTTTTCCGCCGGTATCAACACTTGCGCCCAGGTACAAATTTTCAAGAGGGGTTATATCAAGCAGCATCCCTGTCTGGGGATAAAAGCGCAGGAAAATATCATCCTCTTCCTCCATGGCAATCATCTGTCCCCCTTCGATTTTTCCCCGGAGAACATTACCCTGTATCTTTCCGGCATGGAACATAAACGTATCATTCAGCCGTACCCATACCTGCGCCTGATCCCCAACTTCTAGCTTGGCATTTTGATAGGCAAAGTCGAAATTAAATCCCACATAATCCGAATTTCCCCAGGTGGCAAGCCCAATCTTCCCTCTTTGGGGAAATTTTGAAACGGTGTGCGCCTCGGTCGAAGCATAGAGGGTATCCTTATCAAAATCCTCCCCGAAGGTTCCGGTTCCCCCGATGGGGGAAATGTAATACCGCGCCCACCCGCCAATGCCGATGTTCTGTGCGGAAAGGGGAAGCGCCGCCAGGGCAGTTACCAAGACAATTACCGTGATCTTTTTCATAGACGATCTCCTTTGTCTGAACGTAGGTTAAGCGCTTAACCTATTAAATTCAGTGTAAGCCCGGAAAATAAACTCTGTCAAGCAAAATTTCAATTTTTTTTACGATTTTTGTAAAACGCTGTCCCGTTCAACCAGGGTCACGTCAAGGGTGATATTTTCGGGGGACTTATCCTTTTCTTCAATTTGGCGGAACAGCAGATCAATGGCAATCCGTGCTTTTTGGCTGATGTCCTGCCGGATTGTGGTCAAGGTTGGTATGGCATTTGAAGTAATCGGCAAATCATCGTAGCCAATAATCGAAATATCTTCGGGAACCCCTATGCTCCGTTCCGCCAGGGCTTCCAACAGGGCAACCGCAAGCTTGTCGGCGCTGACAAATACACCGCTTACGGTATCCTTTCCGGCGGCTAAAACATCGGCAACCCTTTGTATATCCTCCCTGGGGTCGCCGTCGGTTACATAAAAGCACCGTTTCGTATCCAGCTCTATGGCATGCCTTGCGAGCGCCGACTGGAAACCGTTGAACCGCTCGGCGACAACGTTTTTTCCCTGTTCCCCGGTTGAATAGCCCACAAACCCAAGCTTCGTATGTCCCTTCTGCAAAAAATGTTCCGCCGCAAGAACCCCGCCCTGAAAATCGTTGATACCCACATTGCTTATCTTTTTCAGGTCCGTATAACTATCCGTAAAAATCAGGGGGATCTGTATACCCTGCTGTATCTTTCTGATGTCCCTGTCCGAGGTCCCGACAAAAACGGCCCCATCAATATTCCAGGATCGTAAACTGCGGACAACCTCTTCATAACTGTTTACATACCGGATCATGAGATAATACCCGTGATCCTGCACGGCCCAAACCATTTCGCCGAAAAATTCCGCGTTGTAGGGATCCTTCAATAGATTATCCCCCGCTCCTCCTATCAAAATACCCGCTATGATATGGGATGACTTTGCGGCCAGGGTCCGGGCGGAAGAATTGGGAACATACTGTCTTTTTTGAATGATTTTACGTATCCGGAGTGCATTCTCCCTGGAGACCTTTGACGTATTCCCGTTTACCACATGTGACACCGTGGCGGTACTTACCCCGGCTTCATCGGCTATATCTTTTAAGGTAACCATGCTATAAAAAACATACCACGGAGAAACCCATGGATCAACAGGCGCTGACAACCCGGCTTGAAAAAATAGAAACAAAACTCGCCTACCTGGAAGATTTCCTGACCCGTCTCCAGGACGAGGTCGTGGGCCGAAACGCCGTCCTGGACCGGCTCATCACCGAAAACACCGCCATGAAGGATCGGCTCCAGAGCATCTCCCGGAACTTAGAGGAAATGCCGAACCAAAAGCCGCCGCATTATTAAAACCCTTCTCTAAACTCCTGATTCATGCTTTACTATGATCATGAACATACGTATCTCCTGCATAGGCAGCGGAAACATGGGCAGGGCCCTGATGAAAGGGGCCGTCAGTATACTCCCGGCGGAAAACATCGGCCTTTCCAACCCTCATGCGGCAAAGGCCGAAGCCCTGGCCAGGGAGCTGGGCGGTGCAAAGGTGTATCCCTCCAACGTTGCTGCGGTTACGGACGCGGATTTTGTTTTCCTCGCCGTAAAACCCCAGGTGCTGGGGGTGGTGCTGGAGGAGATTGCCCCGGCCTTGCGCCTGGACAGCAAGTCCCCCGTAACCGTGGTTTCCATGGCCGCAGGCTGGAGTATCAAGAAGATCCAGAGCCTCCTGGGCGCCATCCCGGTG
>JAISJS010000239.1 GCA_031261385.1 Treponema sp. | reverse complement strand
CGCATATATTGCCGGCGGCATTATTCTGCTGTTGGGTGTGACGGACGTGATACTATGGGCAACTATCGATCCCAGCGAGGAGAACTCGATAGCGATAGGAAATTACCTTTTCATGCTGCCACTTTTTATGGCGATTTTTACCCCCGCGCAAAACTTCGCCAAACTGATGAATCTGGGCGGTACGCGCATGGTCTTTTTCAAAAGCTCCATTCTTGTATACGGCCTCGCCTGCGCCGCAGTATCGCTGGTAAGCCTTATACTGTACTACGCCATTGACAACGCTATTGCCATCTTCAGCCTCTACGATGTCTTCGGCTTTATGCGGCGCGGACCTGTGGCGGCCTTCTTTCAGATGAGCCTGTTTCTCCTGCTTTTCTGCACGGCCCTGCACACCCTCACCCTTTCGCAGGGCCGCTGGTATGGCTTTGCCGCCGATGTGCTCATCATCGCCATCATCAGTGTGTTCACCCCGATCGCGCCCCTGCGTGCGGTCCTGGGCTGGTTCTTTACCATGATTATTTTTCACGAGGCCGCGCCGATGCAGATGCTGTCGTGCATTGTGCTTGGCGCGGTGATATACTGCGGGAGTCTTATCCCGATAAAGACCAAAGGTATATAAGGGTGGTAAAAATATGAACTACGATGTTACCGCGTTAGGAGAATTGTTAATCGACTTTACCCCGTCGGGTATAAACGATCAGGGGATGAATCTTTTTGCCCGGAATCCCGGGGGCGCTCCGGCCAATGTTTTGGCGATGAACAACAGGCTTGGCGGGAAAACGGCGTTCATCGGCAAAGTGGGGAAGGATGCCTTTGGCGCCTTTCTTCAACGGACCTTGCAGGAAAGCGGCGTTGATACCGGGGGGCTCGTGTTTGATGCGGAAGTTCCCACCACCCTGGCTTTTGTCCTGCTTGATGAAAAGGGGGACCGCAGTTTCAGCTTTTACCGGAATCCCGGTGCGGATCTTATGCTGACTGCCGCTGAAACTAACCGGGAGCTTATTGCTGCTGCGGGGATTTTTCACTTTGGCGCCGTTTCCCTTACCGGCGAGCCGTGCAGGAGCGCGGTATATGCCGCAGCAGAGTACGCCAAGTCCCTGGGGAAGATCATCAGCTACGATCCGAATTACCGGCCCCTGCTCTGGAAAAGCGAGGCGGAGGCCAAAGCCGAAATGGCGAAGCCGCTTGTTTTGGCTGACATTCTTAAAGTTTCCGAAGAGGAGATGGCGCTCCTTACCGGGGAAACCGGCCCGGAGAAGGGCGCAGCGCTGCTGGCAAAAGAAGGGCCTGCTATCGTATTGGTTTCCCTTGGGGCAAAGGGGGCTTTCTGTTTCTGCGCAGACGGTTTGGCGAGAGTGTCGGCCTACGATGTAAAAACTATCGACACCACCGGGGCGGGGGACGCTTTTTTCGGCGCGGTGCATTACCGTCTGCGGGGAAAAACGAAGGAGCAGGTGCGAAGCATTTCCAAAGAGGAGCTTGCCGATATTGTGGATTTTGCCAATGCGGCGGGAAGCCTGACCACAACGAAAAAAGGGGCTATCCCGGCAATGCCGGATATGGCTGCCATAGAGCAGTGCAGGAAAAGTACCGGCAGTCCGGCAAAAATCAGTATGTTATGAACGCTGCAGTACCGGCGTACAGCTTGGCGTTCCGTTGTCATCGCGTCGTATGCTGACGTTTACCCCGTACAGTGTTTTAATCGTCTCCGCAGTCAGCGCTTCCTCCGGTTTTCCCTCGGTGATTATCTTCCCGTTGTGCAGCGTGATAACCCGGTCGGTAAATAAAAAAGCGTGATTGGGGTTATGGGTGCTCATAATAATGCTGTAGCCGCGCCGGGTAAGTTCCCTGACGCTCCCCAACACCCGTATCTGGTTGCCGTAATCAAGGTTTGCCGTCGGTTCATCCATGACCAGGATTGATGCCTTTTGGGCAAGGGCGCGGGCGACAAGAACCAGCTGCTGCTCGCCCCCGGAAAGCTGCCGGAACCCCCGCTGCGAAAGAGCGCGTATCCCGAGCAGCTCAAGGGCTTCTTCCGCCGCAGCGTATTGTTTCTTTCCCGGCATTGTCCATGCAGACGTTTGTGCGACCGTTCCCATAAGCGCCATATCGAATACCGAATAGTTAAATGACGGAAAATGACTCTGCGGCACATAGGCAATGTGCTTTGCAAGAAGCTCTGCCGGCATTTTTTTTACGTCACCGCCGGAAAGGGTTATGCTGCCGGAATAATTTTTTTCGTGTCCAAGGATGCAGCGAAACAGGGTGCTTTTTCCGGCGCCGTTTGCACCGAGTATGCCAAGCAATTGTCCGCGCTCAAGATCGAAACTGACGCCTGTTAGTATTGCAGGGCCGCCATACGAAAAAACAAGGTCCTGCACCGAAAGAACCGGTTGAAAACCGCTGCTCGTTATACCACCGGCGCTCACCAGAGATCCCCCTTTCGCGTAACGAGCCACAAAAAAAACGGCGCCCCGATAAGCGAGGTAAGGATTCCAACGGGGATTTCTGTTGCAAAAAGGTTGCGGGAAATATTATCAACAAGAAGCAGGAATATTGCGCCTATCAGCATGGAGCCCGGCATAAGATTACGGTAATCGTTTCCGGTGATGCGCCGACACAGGTGGGGAATAACAAGGCCTGCCCAGCCTATGATGCCGCTGACGGAAACTGCCGCCGCCGTGACCAGGGTCGAACACATAATGATGATTACCCTGGTACGTTTTACATTTATCCCCATCGACTGAGCCTCGTCATCACCCATGGTCAGTACATTGATACGCCAGCGAAAAAAGAAAAGCGGTATAAGGCCCAGGAGCATAGGCGGAATGGCAAAAGCAATATCCCGCGGTGTTGTTTTTGCAAGGGACCCCATGAGCCAATAGACAATTTCCGGGAGTACCTTATTCGGATCGGCAACAAGTTTGATAAAGGAATTCCCTGCGCTGATAAGCGATGAAACCATAAGCCCGGCAAGTATTAACCCTATTACCTTTTTCCCCTGACTTTTGTCCCCTATAAACATAACCAGGATGATAGTAAGCAGGCTTGCAACAAACGCGAACACCGTTATCATAAAGCGGGGCAGCTGCAGCAGAATTGCGGCTGACGCGCCAAGCGCCGCCCCGCTGGATGCGCCCAGGATATCCGGTGCGGCGAGGGGATTCTGAAACACCCCCTGATACCCTGCGCCTGCTGCGGCAAGGCAGCAGCCGACAAAACAGGAGAGAATTACCCGGGGAAGGCGGACGTTAAAAAAGACTGCCTCCATACGGGGATTCTCAAAAGGATGCCCGAAGATACGCCCAAGGATAGCCAGGGGCGGAATCGGATAACGGCCAAGGGACAGGGAAAGTACAAGCGCCGCCCCAAGAAAAAGGATTAGCAGCGGAAAAAAAGATTTGGCTTTAAAAGCAGTGATTTTCAAATCGTTACTTTTCAAAGTGCGGTCCTTCACGCATTATTCCCTGATGCTGTTCGCGGTAAGCCGGTGAAACCTTTCACGGGAAAGTTCAAAATCGTAAAAAAGTTTATAGTATTCTGCTGTTTCATCATACAGATCAAAATCAGCGTATTCGGGATACAGAATTTTTTCCAGCCATATCATGCCGATAAAACGGTTGATCGAAGAAGGAGAACCCATCCAGTTATACGGTCCGTTAGGAACCTCGTAATAGGCGCCGCTTTTGACGGCCCGCAGCTGCCGCCATGCAGGGTCTGTTGCCGCAGTTTTGTAAACACTGTTCGGGCCGATAAGAATCACTTCCGGGTCCCACAGGGAAATTTGTTCCATATCGGTTTCGTTTCCCGAGCCGCGGGAAGAAGGGTTAGCCGTTACCGCCCTGTTATCGGCAAGAGAGTCCAAAATCTCCGTGTGAAAGGTTCCGGCTGCCAGCACACTTAAGCCCTGTGCGCCCTGGCAATACAGGATCGACTTTTTATGGTTCCCGGCTTTCGCCATAATCTCCTTCGAGTTTGACAGGGCTTTTTCACAGAAGGCCGCCAGAACTTCACCCTTTTCCTCTCTGCCCAATAATTTCCCAAGGGTACGAAACGCCTGCGGTGTTGAGTATAAATCTGCGGTAATATGAACCGCGGGGACCGCTATGGAAGTGGTGATGGCGTCCATGTCCCGGACAATTGTTCTTTTAAACTCACCTGCATCAATAACAATCTCCGGTCCTATGGCGGCAATTTCTTCAAGGTTTATATCCCTGCTGCCGTAAAATTGTCCCGCCACCGGCAGGGTGAGCAGATACGGGGGAATAAATTCCGCCTGTGCAGCGGTATATGGAGCGGCAATAGTGCAAAGCAGATCCGGCGCAATCGCCAGCAGGAACATTTGCGCCGTACCCCCCGACGGGGAAACACGGGTAATCTTCGCGGGGATCTGCACCGTTCTGCCTGCCGAATCGGTAAACATTGTCTGCGCGGCGTTTTGGACGCCATTTGCCGGGTTATCACTTCGTGAAAAATCTCTGATGGAAGCGGCATTGAGAAAAGCTGCCGGAAACAACAGCGAAATGCAAAAAAGAATTCGAAAATTTAATCGCTTCATGTTTTCTCCTATCGTAACCTGAACGCAACGGGAATCGATATCCGTACCGGAATGGTGAGCTCTGCCTGCCTGCCGGTTTGGAACGGGGCCGCATTCCTGACAGCCTGCAGCGCCGCATCATCAAGCATTTGTTGTCCGCTGCTCTTAAGTACGGCAAGACCGCTTACCGATCCGTCCGGGTGCAGGGTAAAGGCTGCTTCGGTGACCCCCTGGATATTGGCCTTCCGCGCTTCCTCAGGGTATACCAGTCTATCACGAATACGGCGTTGAATGTAATTGAAGTTTTTCCTGACATACGCGGAGGAACGCTGTTTGTCCGCAATAGATGGACCCGAACCGCGTTCCCCGCCTGCGCCCCCGTTTATTCCTGTTTCTGTCATCAAACTTTTGGCCTGTTCCGCTGCTTGTACATCTTCCGGCTCAGGGCTTTCATCAACAGGGATATAATTTTCTGCAAGGGCAGTTTCTATCTGAGGGGGTAAGACGGTAGAAATTGCCTGCGCGGGGGCAGGGCGGCTTGCAGCATTACTGACCGGATTCTCTACAAGCGTAACATTGAAAAGGGAAAAAGGATGCGTTTCTTTTTGCACACCCGGTACTGCCCCTCCTGTCATGGTAAACGATAAAAATAAAAACAGCGCAGCATGAATACCCAGCGAGATACCCAGGGCAATTGACGGTAATGCCGCTTTGCTTTTCATCAATATTTCACCGCCGCTGAAATATTAAAACTCCTGCCCGCCATGGGGGAGTATTGCCTGATTTCATAATACGTATCAAATATATTGTCGATGCCTGCAGAGACCGAAAAATATTTCCCGATATCGGCGCTGACTTTAAAATGGGTCAGGAAATAACCATCCAGTTTTGTATCGCCCAGGGTATCGGTATACCGGGAACTTACGTATTCGACACGGGGGATGACGGTGAGCCATTTTACCGGTTTATAAACAAGGCGCCCTCCGGCGGTAACGGCAGGGTAATACGAAAGCGATTTAATACCATCCTGGGTACGCCGTATATGGTATTGATTCCATGAAAAAGACAGGCCGATAGTTACGTATTCCATAATCGATAATTCCGGACTTGCTTCAAAGCCGTAAAAATCAAGGGCATCCAGATTGCGGGAATAGTCAACCAAAACATTGGGATTACCATACGAGCTGGGATCCCCCAATTGTATGGTTACAATTTTTCCGGTAAGAAAACTGTAGTATAAGGCAGTATTCACATTAAGCGCCGATATGTATTTTCCCAGACTGCAGAAATATCCTGCGTAGCCTAATTCAAGGTGATTGGCTTTTTCGGGTCCCAAATTGGGATTGGGCAGCGTGGAACCAAAGCGTGTCGAGTAACGCTGTGACATGGCAGGAAAATGATTCTTCCGTGCATAAGTAAGCCGTATTGTATGATCCTGATTTTCATTTTTTACAGGCAACGTATAAAAAATTCCCGCCTGCCATGTGTAGAGAAACATGTTCTTTGTTTTACCAACAAAGTAACCGGCATCCAATGTACCTGAATCAAGCAATTCCTTTATAAATTCATTTTCTTCGTTCCAATATTTCAGGGGGATCAAAGCATCAAAGCCGAGACCTGCCTTGAACGTAAGCGGTTCCCAAGGGGTTATTGCATATTCGGCGCCCACCGACCAGGTATCCTCACTGATATGCGTTTCTTCATGCATATTTTCACCAAAATACTCTCCCCGCAGCCCCTTATGATCTTCGTGCTTATAGGTAAGGGCGGCCTGCAGAGTATTTTTGCTGTTTATTTCCCAGGAACCAAGCAGACGGCTTCCCAGACTGTATTCATTATAATCCGAATGGGGAGCATGAATACCCAACTCATAGTTGACCAGGTTTTTATATTCGTCCAGGCGGTTGTCGTATTTATCAAAATAAAAAAGGCCGGAAAGAGTTAAATTGTCAATTTGATATTTACCGTTAAGCGAAATACTGTGCCGGTTCCATACCGGCCAGTCCCAAATGACATATTCCCGTGTTTCGGTATCGGGAGGTGATGTACCTTTATCAGCCTTCTGGTATACATAGCTCAGCCAAATATCAAGAGGCGCTATCGGGGTAAAGCCCGCAAACAGGGTAAGCTTTACGTCGTCAGAATCGGACCAAAGCCGGTCCCCTTTTTGCTGCGGATTATTTTCAACAGGTTCAAAAGCGGCGGGAAGCCTCCAGTGATTTATGTCGCGGTACTGAAATATTGCCCTGGCGTAAAATAAATCCAGCTTGGTTCCCACACTTGCCACCGTCGTGGAATCGGCATAATGAAAGATGCTGTCAAAATCAACGCCGGTTTTAAGTGACGCTTCCAAAGGATTTTTTGGTTTTGCGGTTCGCAGCAACACAGCGCCGCCAAGGTTATTGGCTCCGAGTAATTCGGAACTAAAACCCTTTTCTATTTCCACGCTCTCAAGATCCCCGGTAAGGATACGGGCGCTGTCCCCTTCTCCCCGGTAGGGATTGGCCAATTGAATACCGTCTACATAGACAGGAACGCTGTCAGAACCGTATCCGCGTACGGTAAAACCGGAATCGTTGCGCCTGCCGCCGCCCGAAAGAATTACGCCGGGGACATCGCGGACCGCTTCCCATAGATCATTTTTGTCATCACGGTCCATCTCGTCACGGGTAATTTGTTCAGGTCTGTCCCTGTCTGCGCTTACCTCGGTTTCAGGAAGGCGGTACACCTCATCCTCTGTTTCATCAGGAAAACAGGGGAATGTAACCGCAAAGGCGAAGAAGGAAAGGAAGAAAAAAGAAGAAATATGACCACGAAGGGCACGAAGGAACACGAAGGAATCAGGAAGGTTGAAGATAGCCTCACACAAAGGCGCAAAGCACACAAAGGGGGAAGAAAATCTATATTTTCCCCCCCTTATTCGCCTTCTTCGCCTTTGCGGTTTATTCCCTTTCATTTCTTAATTGTATCATAAGTTCAGGGTTTTACCAAATCGCCGGGAATCCATGGGGGGGGCAGGGGGACGCCGCCTTCAAGTTTAACGTTGCCGGGAAGATATGGAGTAACGGTTCCTTTATCATAAATATACTCTGCTACACCATGCCAGAAGGGCGTGTTGACAGGCTCTTTGTCCGTTCCATGGAGATTCAGTTTGGTATAGTATATTCCGCTGGCATTATAGTCGGTGGTACCGATATAGTACGTTTGCCCATCAACAATATCTGCGCCGTTGATTTTAAGGGTTCCCGGTTTGATAAAACCATGACAGTAGGGTTCAGCCTCCGTGTTACTTAATTCAGGTGATGTTCCCGTTGGCGGTTTATAATACTGAATGGTATAACGCACTTCTTTGGATACGATGCCAAAGTCTCCGGTTCCGGCGCCTCCCCTGCCTATATGCACCACATTGGCAACATCATCAAAAAACAGTTTTAGATTGGCGCCGCTCATCTTTAACAGAAAAATTTTATCTTTACGATAGTTTGATCCTACGATACCGGAAATAGTACCGACGGTGATTTTCCCTTCGGAAATAACATTGTCGATGTATCCGCCATTGAGAAATACAAAGTCAATGGGTTTGCCAAGTTTTTCGCGCACATACCAGGCCATGCCGTCGGCAAAAAGATTCCCCAGGGCGGTTTCCTGTACCCGGGTAAGCCGGTCGGTATTCGGCCTTCCTTCGGGGAAAAAAACGCTTGCAGGAACATCCTGTGCGAAAACAAATTCGGCGCTTGCGCTTCCCAGTTCAAATTGAAGGTTTCCAAAGTTGATGGCAGGCTTTGCCGTCGGCGTCCCGCTTGCAGACGGGCTATAAGAAGAACTACCCCCCCGGGAATTCCATGATCGAACCCACACATAATAGGTAGTTCCATTGTTCAGACCGGTAATATCAGCAGTTACTGCAGGGGCGCTTGCAGAGATAGTTGCCGAAACCTCTGTCGTGCCGGAAGTGCTGTTTATCGTATTATAGTAAAGCTTATATTGCGGTACACCGTGAACCTGATCCCAGGTGAGTGTAAGTTTCCCGGCGCCGGGTGTTACGGTTATTGTCCCGGGCGCCGCTGCCGGCACAGAAGCTGCCGCAGTTGGTGTACCACTGGTTGATGCATAACCCGGAGAATTACCGGCAGTATTAACAGACCGTACCCATACGGTATAACTTGTGCCATTATTTAAGCCTGAAATTACAATGCCCGCCCCGGAAACGGTGATCATTGTTCCGGCTGTTTCTTCTTCATCAGGCGGCTTACCGGTTGAACTATAGTACACCTCATACGTAAAGGCGTTCGTTACCGCAGCCCAGGTAACTTCGAGCATCTCTTCGCCCGGATAAACAGTTAAAGCGCCGGGCGCTGCAGGCGGCGGTATCGGTATGCCATAGCCCTGGATAAAATTTGATTCACCGATATTTGCATACACGGCCTTGACCCACACATAATAAGGGGTTCCGTTGGTAAGGCCGGTAATCGTAGATGTTACCAGCAGAATTTCGCCTGCGGTAACAAGCTCCCACTTTTCCGCGGAAGCAGGATTGGAGCCGGTACTATAATACACTTCATATTTCGGAACAACACCCTGTGCAGGAGAAACTTTCGTCCACTGCAAAACCAGGGCGCCGTCTTTCGCCGTTACCTGTACTTTGGCAGGACCCGCAAGGGGAATTGATCCATCAGGATCAAAACTCGTCTCACAGGCAAGAACCAGGACACTGAATATCAACGCAAGGGTAAAACGAACCCCGGATATGAAGCGTATGTGCATGGTTTACTCCGGGATTGAATAGGCTATTTCATCGCCCCCAACCATTACAAATTTGCCGGCGCCGTAGGCAATACCGGTAGTTTTCTCAAGTTTGGCGTCATCAATCGTTGTCCATTTATAGGCATCGGTTGAATATGACCATGAAGCGCCTTCATATCCAATAAGAAACACTCCCGCGCCATAACCCACGTATATGTAATTATTTGTCTCTGCTATTTTTATATCATCGGTTTGAGTCCATGTTATTCCATCTGACGAAGTTGCCGCAATAGGAGCCATGCCGGAATTCCCTCCGACAGCTACAAACAGTCCCTTATCCGCACTGAATACAACGCTATTTACCGCGCCTTGAGCACCAGACCCGCCTCCAGCGCCAAATAAATTATTGTCTTCACTGTCTTTGGGCGTGACATCAACCCAGGTATTGCCATCATTGGAATAAGCAATTACACCGCCTGTGCTGCCTATGACAAATTTTCCTTTTCCGAATGCTGCGCCGTTAACCCAACCAATACTTGATATACCGGTGTT
>JAISJS010000165.1 GCA_031261385.1 Treponema sp. | reverse complement strand
CTCAAGGCGCAGGGCGTCACGATGATCTTTGTGTCGCACAAGTTAGGCGAAATCAAGGCGATCTGTGACCGTGTGACGGTGCTGCGCGACGGAAAACTTATCAGTGTGGACAATGTTTCCGATGTTGATGAAGAAGACATCGCCCGCAAGATGATAGGCCGTACCGACTTTCATCAGATTTTTCCGCAGAAGATTCCACGGCAGCAGAATGAGATCGCTCTGGAAGTCAACGGGCTTTCCATCAAGGGGCTCCTTAAAGATGTTTCTTTTTCGCTGCGGAAGGGCGAGATACTCGGCTTTGCCGGTCTTGTCGGCTCCGGCCGTACGGAAACAGCCGAGGCGGTCATGGGGCTGCGTCCTGCTGATACCGGTACGATCACGATGACGGGAAAGGGAACGGTTACCATAAAGAAACCTGCCGCCGCAGTCAAGGCGGGACTCGGGTATTTAAGCGAAGACCGGCAGGGCAAGGGCGTGGTGCAGGGTTTCAACCTGCCGCAAAACATCACGCTTATTTCATTAAAGCGGTATCTGCGGAACGGGGTCATTAACAAAAAGGCCGAGGCGGAAAAAACGAAAGAATATGTTAAGATGTTCCGTATCGCCGCGGCTTCGCAGAAGATGCGCCTGCGGTTTCTTTCGGGAGGAAACCAGCAGAAGGTGTACCTTTCACGCTGGGTGGATACCGACCCGTCAATTTTGATTCTTGATGAGCCGACCCGCGGTATCGACGTAAACGCCAAGCAGGAGATCTATGAATTTATTCATCAGCTTGCCGGCAAGGGAATTTCCTGCATCGTGATCTCATCTGAACTGGAAGAAGTTATCGGGCTTTGCAGCAGGGTCTATGTGATGAAGGAGGGCGCCGTTGCCGGCTGCCTTGAAGGGGATCACATCAATGAAGAGGAAATTATGTTCTATGCAACAGGTATTAAGGGGGGCCAAACCTGATGAGTGACGCGGCGCAGAAACAAGACCATATTGCGGAGTTAAGCGGCGCAATAAAAAGCTATTTTAAAAATTTCAGGTTGAGCGATCACACCACCGGCGTCGGATTTGTCGCGCTTTTTGTTTTGGCAATCATTGTATCCTGGGCGGGAAACGGCTTTCAGGGCTGGCCGAGTTTTTTGCAGGTGCGCAACCTTACCAACATTCTGCGCCAGCAGTCGTACACGGGGATCATCGCCCTCGGCATGACCTTTGTCATCATCTCGGGCGGCATCGATCTTTCCGTCGGTTCGATGATGGCCTTTGTCGGCGGGCTCACCATTTATGTGCTCAACACCTTCCCCGGTAATTCACTGATCGGTGTGCTGGTTGCGTTGGTCTGCGCTCTGGTTTTTGGTACGGTTACCGGTCTCCTGAACGGCGTCCTCGTGACCAAGGGGCGCATCGCCCCGTTCATTGCCACCCTGGGAACCATGTCAATTTTTCGCTCGCTGATACAATATTTTTCCGGGGCCTCAAACATCATGTCAAAAAATACTTTGTATCCAAAAATAGGGTCCGGTGTTTTTCTTGGTATACCGGTTCCGGTGTGGGTCTTTTTGATTCTGGCGGTGCTGTTTCATTTCCTGTTGAACAATACCCGGTTTGGCCGTTATGTGTGCGCGGTAGGCGCCAATGAACAGGTGGCCCGGTATTCTGCCATCAATGTGCAGCTGACAAAACTTATTCCGTATGCCATCACGGGATTTACCGTGGCGGTGACCGCCCTGCTGTGGTCCACGCGGATCAACTGCATACAGTCAAGCGGCGACGGAACAGGGTATGAACTTGAAGCAATAGCCGCAGTGGTTATCGGCGGCACCTCGATGTCGGGGGGCAAGGGAACGATAATCGGTACGGTGCTGGGCGCGATTATGCTCGGGATGATAAACAACATGCTCGTATTGGGCGGCGTTTCATCGTTCCTGCAGCAGGCGGCCCGTGGATTAGTGATCATTGCGGCTGTATTGCTGCAATATAATAGCAACAACAAGTAATTGGAGGAGAAGATGAAGAAAGTTGCGTTAGTTCTCATGTGTGCGCTCATGGTGGGCGGACTCGCGTTTGCGGGCGGCGGCGGCGACAAAAAAGGCGTCGTAAAAATCGGTGTTGCCGTACCGACGGCGGATCACGGCTGGACCGGCGGTGTCGGCTGGTGGGCGGATTTCAAAGTAAAAGAAATTTCCGCGCAGTATAAGGGTCAGGTTGAATTCCGTGTTGTTCACTCTGCCAATCCCACGGCACAGGTTGCCGATGTGGAAAACCTGGTAACTTGGGGCATGAATTATCTGGTAATCCTTCCCCATGAATCAGCTCCGCTTTCCCCGATTGTACGTGAGATACACAGCAAAGGTGTAAAATGTATCGTTGTTGACCGCGGTCTTGAACCGGACAATTTCGGCTACATCTACATTGCCGGTGATAACCCCGGCCTCGGAAGAATCAGCGGTGAATGGCTTGCAAAAACCATGAAAGCTGAAGGACTTAAAAATTATGTTGCGCAGGGCGGCCTCCCGATTCTTATCGACACCCAGCGCATGGAAGGTTTCTTTGGCGAAATGGACAAGGAACCCTCTCTTGTGAACCTTGAGGGAAAAGACAAATACCAGTTTGCCAATTTCTCCCCCCAGGATTCCCTCAAACTGATGGAAGCCCACCTTCAGAGATACGGCAACCAGATCCAGGCCGTATACTGCCAGGATGATGACGCCATGCTCGGCGCCCTTCAGGCGATAAAAGAATCCGGCAACACCAGCATCAAAATTGTTCTGGGCGGCGCCGGTTCCAAGACCGTCTATGAATTTATCCGTGCCGGTGATCCCCTCGTTCGGGCAACCTCCCTGTATCATCCCTCAATGATAGCTGACGGCATCCAGTATGCAGTTGATGTCGCTCTGGGCGTCAAGAGCGATGACTTCCATACAAAGAGCTCCTCCACCCTGGTCGTTATTCCCTCCGGGCTGGTTGATAAGTCCAACGTGGATCAGTACTACAATCCTGATTCCAGCTTCTAGTTTTAATAATTGCGCTTATTTAAAAGCGTGATGTATTGAAGGCCCTGACCCGTGCGGTCGGGGCCTTTTAAGTTGCATTATCATTTTCTTTTTTCCGGCCGTCCCTTTAAAGCCTCTGCCAACTGAAGCCAATTTCTGAGCAGCGTTTTCCGGTCCCATTCGGTCAATGCTTCCACAGCCAGTATCAGGGAACGCATATCGGGACTCAAGGATGACAGGGCCTTTTTCCTGCCCGTTTGGATTTCGCTGCCCGTTACCAGATACTCTACCGACACCCCCAGAGCCCGGGCAATACTAACCGCCGCGTCCACTGAAGGAGTATAGCTATTCTCCTTCAAATAACTGTCGATAGTGCCTTTTTTTACACCGGAAAGGGTGGCAAGCTCTTTAACCCGCATATTTGCAAAGCTTAACTCAGCTTTCAGATTCTCCCTAAATCCCATAGTACAAATATTATGATAAAACTCATAAAAGACCTTGACATTTAGTAGCATACTATTAAATAATGCAAATAGTAGAATAATACTTTTACTACTAGTAAAATACTCATATTTAATAAGAGTGTATGAAATTTTATACATTAGCAGATCAACTTCCCGAATGAGTAAAAAATTAGAGGAATGAAAAGTGGACAGTTGCTTGATACAACTACAGGATGTTAAACGTCATTTGCCCTAAAATTTTTGAAGAAAAAAACTATAAAGGAGTTTGTAAAAAGTGAAAAAATTAGTGGTTTTATGGCTTTTGTTATGGGGTGCATCCTTTTTGTATGCCCAAACCAGTCTGACACTGGATGAAGGAATTATTGATTCAGTAGACTTCTTTTCCTCAAAAGTACCGTTAGGTTCAACCATAGCGGTTATAAACTTTGAAGCAGAAACAAAAAATCTTTCTGATTTTATTGTTCAGGAACTAATGGTTGGCTTTGCCAATACTGGCAATGTAAGGGTTGTAGAACGGAACCGATTGGAAATGCTGGAATCGGAATTGAATTTTAATATGTCAGGTTCCGTAAGTGATGAAACAGCCTAGGGCATTGGCCGAATGACAGGGGCCCGGATTTTATTCTCAGGTTCCATAGCGCCGTACCGGGATATGTACCGTATGAGTGTTCAGGCGATTACGGTAGAAACTGCTGAAATAATCGGAACCAGAACCATAAATATCCGGTATGATCCAACTTTGACCGGA
>JAISJS010000113.1 GCA_031261385.1 Treponema sp. | reverse complement strand
GGACCTTAAGCCGGGTTTCCGGCCTTTTCAGCCGCAGGGGCTTCAATATTGACAGCCTGACCGTCGGCGAGACAGAAGACGCCTCAATTTCCCGT
The DNA here is from genome assembly GCA_031261385.1 of Treponema sp. Lineage (GTDB taxonomy): Bacteria > Spirochaetota > Spirochaetia > Treponematales > Breznakiellaceae > JAISJS01. Next base: position 9,078 of record JAISJS010000113.1, on the reverse strand, counting down.
ATGACCATTGCGGTAACAGGGGATGATGCGGTGCTTGAGCAGATCATAAAACAGCTTGGTAAACTCGTCGATGTAATAGCTGTGCGGGAGCTGGAAGGCTCCTCGTGTCTGCGCCGGGAAATCATGCTGGTCAAAATCAGCGCCGGTGAAAAAACCCGTCCCGCGGTGATAGAAGTCGCCGGAATTTTCCGCTCCCGCGTTATCGATGTTTCCCCCCAAACCATCACTATTGAGGCCACTGGCGACATGGAAAAGCTCAACGGCCTTCTGCTTCTTTTGCGCCCCTACGGCGTACTCGAACTTGCCCGCACCGGTCTTGTCGCCCTTGAACGGGGTTCACGGGTGCTTTCTGTATCTTCGTTATCTGTCCCTGGGGGACAAATAGTCCCCTCCCTAAACATTAGTAACTAACCGGTATTGTACGGCGGCGGAAAAAGTTCCGGCGGCCTAAAAGACAATAACCGGCTTCTCACCCTTCTTCAAAAAATAATTTTGGGGGGTGAATAAATGTGCCAAAGGAGTAAATTATGGCGGTTATGTACTACGAAAAAGATTGTGACCTTGGGGTTCTAAAGGGCAAAACCATTGCGGTTATCGGTTACGGTTCACAGGGTCATGCCCATGCGCTTAACGCGAAAGAATCGGGGATGAAGGTAATCGTGGGGCTCTATGAGGGATCGCCTTCGTGGAAAAAAGCCGAGGCGGCAGGGCTCGCCGTAAAGACTGCGCGGGACGCGGCGGACGCGGCTGATTTTATCATGATTCTTATCAACGATGAAAAACAGGCAAAGCTCTATCAGGAGTCGATAAAGCCCGCGCTCAAGAACGGCAAGACCCTGGCCTTTGCCCACGGTTTTAATATTCACTTTGGGCAGATTATTCCGCCTGCCGATATCAACGTCGTGATGATTGCCCCCAAGGGGCCGGGTCACACGGTGCGGGAGCAGTACCAGGCCGGCGCGGGAGTACCCTGTCTTATCGCGGTGCATCAGGATGCGACCGGGGACGCAAAACGGCTGGGCCTCGCGTATGCGGCGGCAATAGGCGGCGCGCGCGCCGGTGTGCTTGAAACCACCTTTAAAGAAGAAACCGAGACCGACCTTTTCGGCGAACAGGCCGTGCTCTGCGGCGGCGTTTCCGCGCTGATGAAATGCGGCTACGAAGTGCTCACCGAAGCGGGCTACCAGCCGGAAAGTGCGTACTTTGAAGTGATGCACGAAATGAAATTGATTATCGACCTGGTAAACCGCGGCGGCCTTTCCTTTATGCGCTATTCAATTTCCGACACCGCAGAATACGGCGACTATGTCACCGGGCCAAAGATCATCACGAGCGAAACCAAAGACGCGATGCGGCAGGTCTTAAAGGAAATTCAGAACGGCAAGTTTGCACGGGACTGGATTTTGGAGAATCAGGTGAACCGTCCCTACTTTAACCGGATGCGCGCCCTTGAAGCGGCTCATCCAATCGAAAAAGTCGGGAAGGAACTGCGTTCAATGATGAGCTGGTTGGCGAAACCTTCGGAAAGGTGAAGAGAGTTCGGAAAGGTGAAGAGAGGAGGTAGGAGTTAGAAATGAGGAATGAGGAATGAGTGATGACTATCGTTGTATAAAGATATTTGATACTACCCTGCGGGATGGGGAGCAGGCGCCGGGGTGCAGTATGAATTCCCAGGAAAAGCTTGAGGTTGCAAGGCGGCTTGAAAAACTCGGGGTGGATGTGATGGAAGCGGGGTTCCCGGCTTCAAGTCCCGGGGATTTGGAATCGGTGCGGGCTATTGCCGGCGTTATAAAAGATTGTTCGGTGGCGGGGCTCTGCCGGTCTCTTGAAAAGGATATCGATGCGGGGCGGGAGGCGCTTGCAAAGGCGGCAAGTCCCAGGATTCATATTTTTCTTGCGACAAGTCCCATCCATATGGAGTACAAGCTGCGGATGACGCCCGATCAGGTTTTGGAGCAGGCGGTGTCTGCGGTAAAGTATGCAAAAAAATTTTGCAGCGATATAGAATTTTCCGCCGAGGATGCTTTCCGCAGCGATCCAGATTTTGTCTGCAGGGTTTTTGGCGCGGCGATTGCCGCAGGGGCCCTAACGGTGAACGCGCCCGACACGGTGGGCTACGCCATGCCCGATGAGTTTGGGAAATTTATCCGTTACTTAAAGGAGCATACGCCGAATATCGAAAAGGCGGCCCTTTCAACGCACTGCCACAATGATCTGGGGCTTGGCGTCGCAAACAGCATTGCCGCCGTGCGGGCAGGGGCGGATCAAATTGAGTGTACGATAAACGGCATAGGCGAGCGGGCGGGGAATGCATCGCTTGAAGAAATTGTCATGGCGCTGCGGGTGCGCAGGGAATTTTTTAAGGCTGATACCCGTATTGACGCGACACAGATATATCAGGCGAGCCGTCTTGTGACTCAGGTAACCGGGGTAAAGGTTCAGCCGAACAAGGCCATTGTCGGAGAGAACGCCTTTGCCCATGAGGCGGGTATCCATCAGCACGGCGTTTTGGCGAACCGTGCCACCTACGAAATCATGACGCCCGAATCGGTAGGTATCTCCAAAAACCAGATGGTGCTGGGTAAACATTCTGGCCGCCATGCCTTTGAAGATCGTTTAAAGGATCTGGGGCTTGCCGTTTCTGCGGAAACGCTCGAAAAAGTTTTTGCCGAGTTTAAGGACCTTGCCGATAAAAAGAAAGTGGTCAGCGACCGCGACATTGAAGCGCTCGTAATGGACGCCGCCGTGGCGGTTCCGGAAACCTGGAAACTCGACCACTGGGCGGTGAACACCGGCTCTGCGTTAGGCGCAAGCGGTACGATACGGCTTCAGCACAAAGACGGGCAGGCAAAAAAACTTGTCAGCATGGGCGACGGCCCCATCGACTCTATCTTCAAGGCGATCAATCAGATTGTCGGAAGGGAACCGGAACTTGACCTTTACGAAATCGGGGCTATCACCGGCAGTTCAAGCGCCCAGGGTGAAACAATGGTAAAGATCAGCATGAATGGGCGGCACTGGAACGGGCGCGGGGTTTCCACCGATGTGGTGGAATCGTCAATAAAGGCGTACCTCTCGGCGATAAACGCAATGGAGTGGGAATTAAGAGGTAAAAGTGAACAGTGAACGGTTGGATACAGTTGAAATTCTCGATACCACGCTGCGCGATGGGGCGCAGGGGGAAGGGATAAGTTTTTCGGTGCGTGATAAAATTGCCATCGCGGAAGCCCTTGATGAACTTGGAGTCAGCTGGATAGAGGCGGGGAACCCCGGCAGCAATCCCAAGGATATGGAATTTTTCCGTCTTGCCAAAGGGCTCAAATTTAAAAACGCCCGGCTTTGTGCATTCGGTTCCACCCGCAAAAAAGGGATCGCGCCAGCAGACGATCCTCAACTGCGGAGTCTCCTTGAAGCGGGGACAGAGGCGGTGGTGATCTTCGGCAAAAGTTGGGATCTCCATGTGACGCAGGTTCTCCGGGTGAGCCTTGAAGAAAACATCGCCATGATTGCCGAGACCGTGCAATTCCTGAAAAATAGAGGCCGAATTGTCATCTATGACGCCGAACATTTTTTTGACGGCTGGAAGGCCAACGGCGAATATGCGCTTTCCACGATTAAGGCCGCCGTAGATGCCGGCGCCGACCGTATCGTCCTCTGCGACACCAACGGCGGCAATTTCCCCGATGTCATCACCGCCGGAGTCAAAGCAGTATCCTCCCTCCTCTTTCCTCCCTCCACCCTTCTTCCTCCCTCCACCCTTCTTCTCGGTATCCACGCCCACAACGATTCCGATATGGCAAGCGCCAATACCATTGCGGCGGTACAGGCGGGAGCCGCCCATGTGCAGGGGACGCTTGCAGGTTTTGGTGAGAGATGCGGCAACACTACTCTTGCCTCTGTTATCCCGAGCATCGAACTTAAAATGGGAAAACGCTGTCTTCCTGAAGGAAATCTTGCCCATCTTTCCGAATTGACCCGGAAGGTTGCCGAGATTGCAAATGTGTCGGTAAGCGAAAGCATGCCCTATGTGGGCCGCCGGGCTTTTTCGCATAAGGCCGGTATGCACGCCGACGGGATACTCAAGCTTAATAAATCGTTTGAACATATTGATCCTGCCCTCGTGGGAAACGGCCGGCATTTTTTGATGAGTGAAGTGGGAGGCCGTTCCGCCATTGCAGAGCGGGCAAAGAAGATAGAGCCTTCGATTACAAAGGATCATCCGGTAACGGCCTCTCTCGCCGAGAAGATGAAAAATCTTGAAGGCGAAGGCTGGCAGTTTGAAAGCGCCGATGCAAGTTTTGAATTAATGGTAAGGCGGGAATTTGCCATGCAGTTTCCCGAAAAGCATGTTCACGATAAACCGCTTTTTACCATCCAGGCGTACCGTGTGGTCAGTGAACATCCTACGGGAAATACTATTGCCTGTTCCCATGCATGGGTCAAGGTGTTAGTTGAAAGTCAGTCCGAGATTGCAGCCGCAGAAGGCGACGGGCCGGTAAACGCACTCGACGGCGCGCTTAGGCGTGCCCTTGCAAGGTTTTATCCTGAACTGGTTAAGGTTCGGTTGGATGATTACAAGGTTCGTGTCATTGACGGCAAGGACGCAACCGCCGCAAAGGTCCGGGTTCTCATAGAATCCACCGACGGCATTAACCGGTGGACTACCGTGGGGGTTTCGGCGGACATTATCGATGCAAGCCGTGCGGCGCTCGTAGATTCAATCGAGTATAAACTTATTGGGGATATTGAACGGAGGAAAGAATGAATTATTCTGTAGCATTGATTCCCGGTGACGGGATTGGTCCGGAGGTTGTTGGCGCTGCGACAGAAGTGCTTGACGCTGTGGGCGATAAGTACGGGCATATTTTTAACTATGTTGAAGTTCTCGCGGGCGGCAAGGCTATTGACGAAACCGGTGAACCGCTGCCCGAAGAAAGTCTTGAGGCGGTAAAACAATGTGACGCCCTGCTGCTGGGCGCTTTGGGCGGACCAAAGTGGGATACCCTGCCAGGACATCTTCGTCCTGAGCGGGGGCTTTTGGGTCTGCGCGCGGGACTTGGCGTATTTGCAAATCTTCGTCCTGCGGCGCTGCTTCCCCAGCTTCGTTTTGCCTGCCCCCTTAAAGATGAGGTTCTTATTGCGTCTAACAGCGAAGGCAAGCCAAGTTTTGATCTCCTCATCGTGCGGGAACTTATCGGCGGGCTGTATTTTGGTAACCGCGGCCGCAGCGCCGACGGCAACACGGCCTTTGATACCGAGTCTTATTCCCGGCACGAGATTGAACGGGTTCTGCGGACGGCTTACACGGCGGCTTCCGGACGCCGCAAAAAACTCTGCATCGTGGACAAGGCCAATATCCTTGAATCATCCCGTTTCTGGCGCGAAGTGGCCGCCGATGTTTCAAAAGACTATCCCGATATCGAGACGAGTTACCTGTATGTGGATAATGCCGCCATGCAGCTTGTCCGCGCCCCCGGCCAGTTCGACGTGATCGTCACCTCAAACCTTTTTGGCGACATACTCTCCGATGAGGCGTCGGTGCTCACCGGTTCTATCGGCATGCTTGCGTCCGCGAGTCTTGGAGCCGCGGATTCGCCGGCTTCCGGTAATTCATCAGACAAAAAAACGGTTATGGGTATGTATGAACCCATTCACGGTTCCGCGCCTGATATTGCCGGGAAAGACCTTGCAAACCCTTTGGCAACGATACTTTCCACGGCGATGATGCTCCGCTATTCATTCGGTTTGGAAAAAGAAGCCGCCGCAATCGAAACCGCCGTTAATCGGGTTTTGGATTCAGGTCTGCGGACCAAGGACATTGCCAACCGGGGCGCAGGGACAGCGGAGAAAATTGTTGGTACAAAGGAAATGGGTCAGGCGGTACTCAAGGCAATAGAGAATATTTAAGATTTACCGCAGAGGACGCAGAGAAGAAGAAAACCGCGGAGGACGCCGAGGAACACAAAGGAAAGAGAAAGTGAGGAACTCCGATCCTTCTAAACTTTGAGTCCTTCGTGTCCTTCGTGGTTAAAATTCTTAATCTTGTTTTTTAGGAGTTAATAGTATGCGAAGCGATTTGGTCAACAAGGGTACAGCACGAGCCCCGCACCGTTCTCTGTTTAAGGCTATGGGCTTTATTGATGAAGAATTTAACCGGCCCTTGATCGGCATTGCTGCTGCCAAAAGCGAAATTGTTCCGGGTCATCTGCACCTTGATACCATTGCGAAGGCCGCCGCCGATGGGGTGCGTTCTGCGGGTGGGGTGCCGGTGATTTTCCCGGTAATTGGTGTTTGTGACGGGATCGCCATGGGTCATGAGGGGATGCGCTACTCACTCCCGACACGGGAACTTATCGCCGACTCGATCGAATGTATGGCTCAGGCCCACTGTTTTGACGCGCTGATTTTTATTCCCAACTGCGACAAGATCGTGCCTGGTATGCTGATGGCGGCGGCGCGGCTTAACCTGCCGGGGGTTTTTGTGTCAGGCGGTCCCATGCTTGCCGGCAGACGGAAAGGGGCGGCCCGTAACGACACCCCGCTTACTTTAACCACAATGTTTGAAGCGGTAGGCGCTGTTAGCGCAGGGAAGATGAGCGAAGCGGAACTTGCCGAGCTTGAAGATGCAAGCTGCCCCGGCTGCGGTTCCTGTTCGGGAATGTTCACCGCCAATTCGATGAACTGCGTCACCGAAGCGCTTGGTATGGCTCTGCCCGGTAACGGGACAATTCCTGCGGTAATGGGTGAACGCCTGCGGCTTGCAAAGCGCACCGGCTTTCTTGTTATGGATGTGCTTAAAAAGGATATACGTCCCCGTTCGATTATGACGGAAAAGGCTTTTGTGAACGCTCTGGCGCTTGATATGGCTTTGGGCTGTTCTACCAATACGACTTTACATCTTCCCGCGATAGCCCATGAAGCGGGTGTTAAAATCGATTTGGATCTCCTTAACAAGATCAGCGCCGTGACGCCTAATTTGTGCAAGTTGGCTCCTGCAGGTCCTGACGCTATCGAAGACCTTCATGCCGCAGGGGGGATTCCCGCGGTGTTTGCGGAATTGGCAAAGAAGAATCTGATTGATGTAAACGCTCCGACGGTTTATGGTACCTTGAAAGACAGCGTGAAGGATGTGGTAAACCGCGATACGGCGGCGGGCGGCGTGATACGTCCCATTGAAAATCCGTATTCACCGACCGGCGGACTTGCCGCGCTGCGGGGGAACCTTGCCCCCGACGGCTGTGTCGTCAAACGGAGCGCCGTTGCTCCGAATATGTTAAAGCATGAAGGGCCTGCACGGGTTTTCGATGCCGAGGAAGCGGCTTTTGACGCGATTATGGGCGGCAGAATTAAAAGCGATGATGTTATCGTTATACGCTATGAAGGGCCGAAAGGGGGTCCCGGTATGAAAGAAATGCTCGGCCCCACCGCCGCCCTTGCCGGGATGGGTCTGGACGACAAGGTCGCCCTGATAACCGATGGACGTTTTTCCGGGGCGACGCGGGGGGCGGCTATCGGACACATAAGCCCGGAGGCTGCCGAGGGCGGGATCATCGGCCTCCTTAAAGACGGGGACCTCATCTCCATCGACATTGATGCGCGGACTATCAGCGTAAAAATTTCCGGTGAGGAAATTGCAAAGCGCAGGGCGGAGTGGAAACCGCTGCCGCCAAAGGTGACTTCCGGCTATCTGGCCCGTTATGCCAAACAGGTAAGTTCCGCCGCATCCGGCGCAATTTTTAAGGAGTAATGCGAATTTATTCGCGTAGGAGTTAATATGCAGTATACAGGCGCACGGATTCTTATTGAGGCGCTCATCGAACAGGGTGTGGATACGATCTTTGGATATCCGGGCGGATCGGTCTTATATATTTATGATGAACTCTATAAGCAAAAGAAGCGTATACACCATATCCTTGTGAGCCATGAACAGCACGCCGCCCATGCTGCGGACGGCTATGCCCGCTCAACAGGAAAGGTCGGCGTATGCCTTGCCACATCGGGGCCGGGGGCTACGAATCTGGTGACCGGCATTGCCACTGCCGCCATCGACTCGGTGCCTATGGTGGCGATAACCGGAAACGTGGCAAGGCCGCTGCTCGGTAAAGACAGTTTTCAGGAAGTTGATATTACCGGGATTACGATGCCCATCGTAAAGCATAACTGGATCGTCAAAGATATAAACGATCTTGCCGAGATTGTCCGTGAAGCGTTTATTGTTGCAAAGTCCGGGCGGCCGGGGCCGGTGCTGATTGATATTCCCAAGGATATTACCGCAATGCTGGGCGAATGGAAGCCGCTTGGGAAATCCGGAAAGAAAAATGCAGTTATGGGGAAAGATGGGGGCGTGATTGGCGCGCGGGCAGAACGGCTCGCAGAACGTAATGAGCGGCAGACTTTTACCGGTGACGATATAAAAAAGGCGGCGGCGATGCTGGCCGAAGCAAAACGGCCTGTGCTGTATGCGGGAGGCGGGGTTATTATCTCCGGGGCCTGCGAAGAGCTTAAAAAACTCGCAGAGCGCCTCAATGCTCCGGTGTCTTTAAGCCTTATGGCCAGCGGTGCGTTTCCCTATGATCATAAACTCTGCACGGGACTTATCGGTATGCACGGAACCGTGGCATCCAACAAGGCGGTACAGAAGGCAGACCTTCTTGTGGCAATAGGCGCCCGTTTTTCCGACCGGGTTACCAGTCAGGTGGAAAAATTTGCGAGCTCGGCAAAGATACTGCATCTCGATATTGATCCCGCAGAAATCAACAAGAATGTCCAATCTACTTTTGGTGTGGCGGGAGATGTCAAGATAACTCTTGACCGGATTTTAAAAGAACTCCCGGTCAAAATGGAAACCGACTGGAATGATGAAATTGCGCAGTGGAAGTCGGCAATTCCAAAAGACCATCACCGCAAGACGGCGCTTCATCCGCGTTTTGTCATTCAGGAAACGGCAAAGCGTATAGGTGATGAAGCCATAGTAGTCACCGATGTGGGGCAGCATCAGATGTGGACGGCGCAGTTTTATCCGTTTAAGCGTCCCCGCTCTTTTCTGACATCGGGCGGCATGGGCGCCATGGGCTTCGG
>JAISJS010000108.1 GCA_031261385.1 Treponema sp. | reverse complement strand
AGTAATTCCAAATGAGGAAAAAATCGGAAGAAATTTAACCGCAAAGTCGAATAAGTTAAAGAAGGAATAAGAAAATTTCCTTCCTTTTTCGACTTTTTCGACTTTGCGGTTTGTATTCTCTCTTGAATTTGGAATTGCTTTGAAAGAAACGCGAGTTGTTGACAAACGGCGGCTTTTCAGGCAGACTATAATTCCTTCATGCGGCCGTCATATAACGGTATTATCCGAGCTTCCCAAGCTCGTGACGCGGGTTCGACTCCCGTCGGCCGCTGAACCTAACATTAAACCCAAAAAATTTAACAGTATCCTAAAATAGCGGAGTCGAACCCGTTTTACCGCTCAATCGCAAAAGCCTTGTACGTTCCTGCCGCCCGAACCATATCGTATTTGACCGTATCGACACGGGCGCCCGGCGGGCCGCGTTGGAGCCACTGCAAGAAGGCTTCGAGTTTTTCCCGGTCACCCTCGGCCCGGATTTCCACATCGCCATCGGGGCAGTTCCGCACCCAGCCGGACAGGCCGAGGCGGCCGGCCTCATGGTAACAGGTATAGCGGAAACCGACTCCCTGCACCCGTCCGCTGATAAGCGCGTGAAAAGCGGCGCCGGGACTAACAGTTTGCTTCATAACTCGTTTTCTTCCCAATAGAGTTGAATCACCGAAGAAGAAAAGCCCTCGTTTTTTAGCAGGTACTTGAGGGAACGGGCGGCCTCAGCTAATTGGCGGGAAAAGCCTGAGGATTCATCTGAATGAGGCGGAAGGGGGTGTTTTTTTTCGATAAAGCGCCGGAGCAGGGCCGATTCCGCTTCGATTGTCAGGGCTGCCTTTAATGCAGATTGAGCGTCATCGCGGTCTATACCTCTGCCGCAAAGGCCGGCAAGCAGGTGACGGGGGGTCTCTGTACGCAGGGCAAGACGGGCCTGCACCCACATTTGGGCATAACGGCGGTCGTTCAGGATATTAAGGTCTGCCAGCCGGCCTAAAACCACCCGAACATGGGCCGTTTCAAAACCCCGGCGCTCAAGCTTGCGGAAAAGGCCAAAAGCGGTTTGCTCGGCGCGGGCAACCAGGCGCAGGGCAGCCTTCTCCGCCCGCAGGCACGCGGCGGCAAAACGGAAAGAACCCGCATCTTCTGCAGAAATTTCACCGCCGGGAATATACGCTTCATCAATAAAAGCAGAGGGAAGATACGAGGTCCTGAATGAAAAAAGGGAACCATCGGAAAGCTCAATCCGCTTGAGCTCCTCATCGGTCCCCGTTTTTATGGAAATGATCGTTGTCAATTAGGAGCACGGCTCCTTAAAAGCGTATTAGCGCTTGGAGAACTGGAAGCGCCGACGGGCGCCAGCCTGACCGTATTTTTTCCGTTCCACCATACGGGGGTCACGGGTAATAAAGCCGTTACTCCGCAGGCTGGCATAATTGGTCTGATCCACCTGGCAGAGCGCACGGGAAAGACCGTGGCGGCAGGCGCCGGCCTGACCATTTGACCCCCCGCCGAACACGTTGATAAGAATATCAAACTTGTTTTCGTTGGCGGTGACCATCAGGGGCTGGCGAACCATCATCGCATGCTCGCCCTGGGGAAAATATTGGGCCAATTCCTTGCCGTTTACCGTTATTTTACCACTCCCGTCACGGACATACACCCGGGCGACGGAGGTTTTTCTTCTTCCGGTACCAATACCAAGATTCTTAACCATTCAAATACCTCTTATAACTCAATAGCAATGGGGTTTTGGGATGCATGGGGATGTTCCGCCCCGGCATACACCTTGACGTTTTTCGCCAATTTTCTTCCCAAAGGGCCCTTGGGCAGCATACCTTTGATTGCCAGCTCCAGCGGTGATTCAGGGTGCTTCTCAATAAGTTTTTCAAACGTATTGGACTTAAGACCGCCCACATAGCCCGAATGACGATAATAGAGCTTCTGCTGGGCTTTCCGGCCTGAAACGGCAATTTTCCCGGCGTTAACCACCACTACAAAATCACCAACCTCCTGATGAGGGGCATACACGGCCTTTTCCTTACCCCGGACGATGGATGCAGCCCTGGCGGCCACCTTTCCCAGGATCTTGCCTTCGGCGTCAATCACAAACCATTTACGTTCAACCAAGGCGGGTTTTACAAATTCTGTCTTCATTTAAACAAACCTTCTCAAAGTATTTACAGTGCGAATTCAGATAATGCCATAAAATCAATAAATGTGTCAATATACTTGCGCCCTAAACTTGATTTTATGGGGGAGAGTTATTCTTTGCCCTCCGGGGCGTTTTTCTCCTCTTTCCTGGCCTCTGCACGGTCCTTTATATCGGCAATTCCGATGAAAATCGACACCAGTGCAATAAAAACCGCAAGAACGGGCGCGCCGCCACGGAGAAAGGCCAGAACATCCCCTGACCAATTCAGACCAAAGCCCAGCGCTTCGGGGGGCAAAACCGCAAAAACAGCGGCTGCAAGAATCACAATTCCGATTAAAAGGGCTTTCATTTAATCCTCCAACCAGTCTATCAGAACTTCAGGTTCTAATGATGCCGGTATTTTCGTAAAACCATTATCATAAAAGCGATGATAAAGAAAATAGTCCGCAAACAGGGCAATACAATGGCGGCCACCGGCACCGAGCCGATCATCAGGGCTGCCCCTTCGGTGATACCAAATAAATCAAGGATCGAATAGACGGTTTCTATATAGGCCGCAATGGTGCCAATTACCATGAGCATCCACGCTACATCCCTGGTTTTTGACCACAACATGATGGCGAAAAAAGACGCCAGCGCCCCAAGCACAAGGCGGCTCGTAATGTAGATTATCTCTCCGACATCCATAATGATAGTATCACCCTTTAGGGGGGAAATTACAAGATGGCGAAAAATAGATGGTTTAAAAAGCCTCAAATCTCATACTGCCGGTACACGGTTTCGAGCGCCTGAACCACATTTTGGGTAATATCCCCGGAAAAACGGTCCAGCAGCTTTTTGGTTTCATCGGGGGCAATCTCCCCCTTAAACAGCTCGTACACTTCTACCTCAAGCCCCTCGGCAAGACAGGACAGAGTCTCGGCTTTGGGGAATTTTAGTCCCCGCTCTATATTGCTTAAAAAAGTGATGGAAATATCGGCTTTTTCGGCTAAATCGGCCTGTGATAAGTGCCGGTGCGCCCGAAAAAACTTGATGTTTCTGCCCAAGGCATTTTTTATATCCTGTCCTCCCATGTACCCGCCCTTAACGTTCTACCCTATTGAATTATAAGATAGACATATTGACAAAAGCCCTAACGGTCTATAGTGTAGTCCTGTACGGTCAATATTGATGGAACTAAATGTTCAATTTTGCGGGGATTTTACGAAAAAAAGGAGCGTACCGATGAACCATAAGACTCTCGTTCCGCTGTTTTGTGTTATTTTCTTTGCGCTTGCCTTTGCATCATGCGCCTCATCAGGAAAGTCCGCACAGAATCAGGCGCAGGATGCCAGTCCCTATTTTTCGGGAGCAGGCGGCAAGGGCGTGAGTATCGCTATTCTTGCCCCCAAGGCGTCCGGCCTTGCCAAAGACCAGGACTATCTTCCCGGTCTGGTTCAAGGCGATTTTGTCAACAATTTTAAAACCTATTCCGCCATAGAGGTACTGGACAGGGAACGCCTTGATGATCAGTATGCTGAACTTTTATCGGGCTATTATGACGACACTTCCGAAGCAGGGCTTGATTTGGGGCATCTGATTCCCACGGCATACCTTATGACCGGGAACATAACCAGAACGGCTGCAGGTTATGCCCTTCAAATCCAGATAACCAAAACCGCCGACAAGATGACGGCGGCCTCGTATTCGGGAACCTGCACCTTTGCGGAACTGGACAACCTTACGCTGATACGGCAGGCGTCTCTGGACCTGCTCGGGAAAATGGGCGTAACGCCGACCGAAAAGGCACAGGCGGAACTTGCCGGGGCCGCCGCGGCGAACCATGTCAACGCGCAGACCACGTTGGCAAAAGGCATTACGGCGCAGCAGCGGGGCGGCGAGGTTGAGGCGCTGACCTATTACTATCAGGCGGCGGCCTATGACCCCTCCCTGCTGGAAGCGGCGAGCAGGGTATCGGTACTGGCGGCAAACATCTCCAGCGGAAACATCGGCGACGACGCCCGGAACGACGTGCGCTGGCGGCGGGACTGGATAGCGCGGCTTGATGAAGCCAACAAATTTTTTGCGAATTACATTGCCAGCAATCAGCCGATCTGCGAAATAGTCTATTCGACAAATATGGAAACCGGCAAAGTTGACTATTCAAGCGAGACGATGCCCTTTACCTTTCCGGTACGGCTGTTTACCGGCAGGGCGTATTTCGCCTCACTGGAAAAGTCAATACAGGCCGTGACGGACGGACTTGCGGCGACCAAAAGAAACGATGAATGGCGACTGAACTGGCCGGGGAATCTTGCCGGGTCGAGATCTGTTAACTATGATATCGACTTTGATTTGGCAAACGACGCCGGCAAAGCAATTGGTACACAGAGAATCCGGCTGGGCTTTCAGTGGTATATTTCCGGGGGAGAAAAAATTGAGGTGACCCGTCCTATCCCCGGCACGGAAAAGGTAACCATCAACGCAAAGGTAGACGGCATCACCGACACGCTGACCATTAAAGTGCGGGCGGTGAACGGCAGAGCCCCGTCTGCGGCGAATGTGCGGATAAGTATGACAAACGAGGCGCCGCCGCCTGACAACGCCTACGGATTTGATCTGATTGCAGAGGAGTTGTATGCTGCTCCCATCCCCAACTATAGCGTTATCCCTGCATCCATCTGGGGGGCGCCGGTTACTTCCATTGGCGATGATTGCGAACTCATTCCCCGCTATAACAAAACGAGGATGATCTGGTCGGGAATATGGTTCAATGACAGAAAATTTGTAGTTATTCCTGACAGCGTGAAACGAATCGGGAAAAACGCGATCATTATGGATGGGACTAATTCTATTTCTATTGGCGCAGATGTTCTTTTGCACGAAAATGCATTTTACAGGAACCTCAGAGATGATAACGGTAAAATATTTAAATCGTACTATTTTGCAAGCACTTATAATGAGAACGGCAAAAAAGCTGGAACATATCTTACTAGTGTTTATTTTTACAGTGATAAATGGAAATATGAACCATAGGTCGGGCGCGGACGATAAAAAACCAATGTCAAGATCTTGCTTACGCAGCTATAGGCCGTAATTCCAAATTAGGAAAAAAGCAGAAGAAATTTTACCGCAAAGTCGAATAAGTTAAAGAAGTAATAAGAAAATTTCCTTCCTTTTTCGACTTCGCGGTTTTAATCCTCTTCCCCCGTTCGTGTTTTTTTCGTGAAGTTCGTGGTTAAATTTCCTCCGTTTTTAAGTTGATATATTGGTTGAGTTTGTGGTAGAATGAAAGTACCATGAGTGACGATGGAAAGGTGATTTGGAAAAAAGGTGACGGGCCAATGCCGGAAAAAGTGCAGCACGTTGTCGCATGTTCAACCGAGCTGCAGAGCAGCGTCGAACCGGAGGTTCGCGGTTCCCCTCTTGATGCGGCCCGGGGTGAACAGTTATTGCAGACATTACAGCTGCCTGAAGCGATTGAAAATACCCTTCGCTATAATGCGGATAAGAGTGCCCAATCAATAAATGATTATGTTTCCCGTATTGTGGTAGAATGTTTGGCGTCGGCATCCTGAACGCTGAGTTGTCAAGATCTTGCTTGCGCAAGGGAGACCATTTTTGAAGAATTTAGCCACGAACCACACGAACAGTACGAACAAGGTTTTGAACGATTCCATTCTTTGTTCGTGGTTTTTCGTGAAGTTCGTGGTTCCTCCTTCTTTTTTTAGACATGTATCCAGTTTGCCAGGAGATCGGTGTACCTCAACTGAGACCATAGGATACAGTACTTGACAATTGAGTAACCTGATTTATACTTTTATTAGTGAGCATTTCACGAATTTATCTTGAAACAGTGCTACAAAGGCATTGTTTTCGGAAATAAAGTCAGGAAAATTTATCCCATATACATCAGAATATTTACCCCCGAGGAGGTAATCGCGTATGAAAGTTAATAAGGCCGAGGCAGAAGTTGATGGTTGGAGAACCCAAATAATTAACGAAACTAATGGCATGTCTCCCGAAGAATTGAAAAATTATCGTACTAATATTTCCAACCAAATACGGGAAATGCTCAAATCCGGGGGAATGGAACACCTTATGGTAACACATTCTGTTGACCCTGCTCCTGCCGGTACCCGAAAGGTAGGTTAAACCTCAGAACCGGTGTCAGTCACCATATTTTACTATTCCCTTCTTCGACTTATTCGACTTTGCGGTTTTAATCTTCTTCCCCTTCGTGAAGTTCGTGGTTAAAACCCTTGGTGGTGTCAGTCACCGGTTTTGCGGCATAGCGTATGTTAAGTGCAATTTTTTTTCAAAAATACTTGACAATACAAAAAAATGTTGTAAAATAATACATTATTGGGGGCATATATGAAATTAAACAAGAAATATTTTATTACAATTATTTTAATAATTAGTATTTCATTAGGAATTGGGGGGCATTTATTTGCACAGGAAACTCAATCAAATTCCTGGAATGGAACTGTGAGATTCAACCCGGCGGCATTAGTATTAGGTCTTGTTCTTGGATTACCAGAAATTGAAGCCACAATTACACCATTTGTAAATGATAATATTGGAATTCCAATTAATGTTGATTTAGTATTTGCAAATGGTATATTTGGAATTGGTTTACAAACTGGAATAGAAGGAATTTTTTTGCAAAGAATTAGAGATAAACAGGGTTTATATTTTAATGTTATGGTTGGTGGAATGTATTTGTCTGTTTTAAATTATCCTGTGTTTGCTTTTACAAGTGAAACTAATATTGGGTACCAATTAGTTACAAATGGAGGATTTGTTTTTACACCAGCCGGAGGTATAAAATACAATACTTATACTGGAATTGGTTTTAGTTTAATGCTGGATATTGGTTTTGCTTATTAATAGTTTTACTATATTTGAAATCGGCTCAAGTAATAAAATATTTGAGTATCAGTAAAAAGCAATGACTAAGCCGTCCGCCAAGGACAAGGATGGCGGACGGTCTGCCATTTACGCGAAGCGAAAAACAAGCTCTTTCCAATAAATTTCTTACATTATTATATTTTATTCTTCATCATAGGCCTCAAGGGCTATTGGTAATGCCTGTATAACATTATTGCCAACTG
>JAISJS010000098.1 GCA_031261385.1 Treponema sp. | reverse complement strand
GGTAGAAATCATAACACCGTTTGATTTCATCCTCCGGCAGGGAATCTACCTTACCCCTCTGCATGGCGTAGTGAATTGTCCGGGCGGCTTCCTCTACCTGGACAGCGATCTTTACCGATTCCGCAGCATTGCTGCCCATGGTAAATACCCCGTGCCTTTTTACCAATACCGCAAGGCCGCTTTTCCCGGCTGCCTCTATAATGGCCATCCCGGTATCTTCATAGGCCGCCTGGGCATACCGCGAACAGGGCACGCCGCCCCCCAAAAGATGGGTCAATGGGGTAAGCGCCGCCGGAATAGGCTCCCCGAGCAGGGCAAAGCTCGTAGCATAGGGCGACTGGGTATGGGCGATCCCGCCCACATCCGGGCGGTTCCGGTAAATATACAGATGAACGGGGAGATCGACCGACGGGGCAAGTTTCCCCTCTATAAGTTTTCCTTCGATATCTGTTATAATCATTTTTTCGGGGGATAGTTTTTTAAAGGGAACCCCCGATGGTTTTATTATCACATGCCCCGTATCCCTGACAAGGCAGGAAACATTTCCCCCGGTCCATACCACAAGCCCCTCGTTCAGCAGTTCCATGTTCATCTCATACACTTCATTGCGCAGCGATTCGTATAACATTAGGCCTCCTTTTTTTCTTAGCTGACCGCATTTATGCCGTTAGGATAAATAACCGATTTCAGGGATTGGCCCCCCTTTATCAACAGTGAAAATGCTTCGTTAATGCCGTCAAGCTCAAATTTGTGGGTTATCGCTTTTTCAGGTTCAAGCCTTTTGGCCAGAAAAAGCCGGAAAAGCTGATAAATATCAAACTGATCCGCCGAATATTTTGTGGTGATCCCCATCTCCCTGTCGTATAAGTCGGCGGGAATAAGATTCAAAACCTGCCCGGCGGGAGGCGGAGCATTCATATGAACCGTGCCGCCGGTTTCCGCCATTTGGATCGCCTGTTCAAGGGTTTTTATCGAAGGTACGGTCATTATTACCACGTCGGCCTTTCTGCCGTCATTCAAATCCCGCATTTTTTGAATGATGTCTTCTTTTTCGGGATTCAGGGTTGCTGTTGCGCCCATTTCAAGGGCCTTATTAAGCCGCCAGTCCGAAAGATCGCAGGCAAACACAAGCCCTGCGCCAAAAAGCCGCGAAAGATGGATGAACCCCTGCCCCATAAAACCGCAGCCAACCACGGCAACCGTATCGCCGGGCCTGATGCCGGAAACCTTCAAGCCCCCGAGCACACAGCCCCAGGGCTCAAGCAGGGTGGCCGTGCCGTAATCCATCCAGCCGGGAAGTAAAAAAGTTCCGTTCTCAACATGCGCGGCGGATGCTTTGAAATATTCGCACATCCCCCCGGGCTTCAACTCAGAGTTTTTGTAGCTATCGTCCTTGGTAAAATGCCCCCGCAGGGATTGATGGGAGTTCAGCCTGGGCACATGGTGGTTGACAAAAACCCGGTCCCCTTCCTTAAATTTTTTTACATCCCTTCCTGCCTTGGCAATTATTCCCGCAGGCTCATGGCCCATAACCTTTGGGGCCCGCTTAATATGATACCACTCCATAGCCTCGCCGCCGCAGAGCCCGCAGGCAATGGTCTTGACAAGGATTTCATCGCCATCAATTTCAGGTATGGGGACTTCCTCTATCCGTATATCTTTGTTGTTGTAGTACATTGCCGCTTTCATCGTACCGCCCATATTGTCTTCCTTTACCTAAAGCGCTTCCGCTTTTGCTGCGGAATGGACCGTTTCGATTCTGATTTCCGCAAGATCCCCCGCCCTTATACCGAATTTATTCCCGCTCAGTTTTTCTGCGGCGGCAATCAATGCCGTTGCATCTAACCCGTACTTCTTCATGAGGTACCCCTTGCTGGCCCCATGGGCATAGGTATCCTGTAGGCCAAGCCGGATAAGTTTTTTGCCAAGCCCCTTATCGGTGATAAGCTCCGAAACGGCCCCGCCGAGGCCGCCGGAAGCCAGATGATTTTCCAGGGTAATTACCCCAAACCTGTTTTTTTCAAGGGCTTCAAGTATCCGGGGGTCCGTAAAGGGTTTTATGGTCGAAACATGAAGGTGGGTAATCGAAAGGCCCTTTGCGGCAAGGGCCGCCGTCGCCCGTATTGCCTCCTCCGTGCAGATTCCTTCGGAGATGATCGTAATATCCGTGCCGCATCTCAATATCCGCGCATGGTTAAAAACAAATTTCTCTTCCTTTGGGAATATCCTGGGCACCTCGCCCCGGAGCATCCGTACATAGACCGGGCCGTTAACCGCCTGCACCGCATCAAGACAGGTTTCCGCTTCCGTCGCGTCCCCCAC
This sequence comes from Treponema sp., assembly GCA_031261385.1. Taxonomy (GTDB): domain Bacteria; phylum Spirochaetota; class Spirochaetia; order Treponematales; family Breznakiellaceae; genus JAISJS01. The sequence goes on along the minus strand of JAISJS010000098.1, from coordinate 1,060 downwards.
GGAGATAACCGTCATATTGGGAATGGAACGCATCACCGCAAGATCGTCAATCGCCTGATGGGTAACCCCCCCGGGCGTGGTAATGCCGGGCAGAAATCCCATGAGCCGCACCGGAAGATTCGGATACGCCACGGACATGGCAAGCTGATCCAAGGGACGGCGGTAAATAAACACAGCAAAGGTGTGAATGTAGGGATAGAAGCCCTTCCGGGCAAGCCCCGCGGCGACCCCAAGCATGTTCTGTTCCGTAAGGCCCATGGCAAAATACCGGCGGGGATACTCCTGCGCCCAGACCCCCACTTCGCAGGAATTGGTTAAATCGGCGGTGAGCACAAGAACTTTTTCCTTGTCCCGGGACCAGCGTAAAAATTCATTCTGATAGGGCCGTTGAATTATTTCCATCCCCTTGTCTCCTTCGCAAGACGTTCATAGTCCGCTTTATATCTTTGGAATTCCTCATCGGTGGTAAAGCGCAGGTAATGCAGTTTTGGCGCCCGTTCCCGGAAAAGCTCAATGCCCCGGACAGGATTAGTCTTTGCAAGCACGAACAGGGGGCGCCCGTCGGGTTTCTCCCCAGCGGGTTTAGCCAATGCCTCAATATCATGGCCGTCAACTTTGCAGGCCCGGCAGCCGAAGGCCGCAAGTTTTTTCCGCAAATCGCCGCTCGTAAGAACATCCCCCATCTTGCCGTCACACTGCTGGCCGTTTACATCAACATAGACACCGACATTGTCAAGTTCATAATGGACAAGCATGTGGACCGCTTCCCATACCTCGCCTTCCTGAAATTCGCCGTCGCTCATGAACACCCCTACACGGCCCTTTTCCTCAAGCAGCCGCCGCCCAAGGGCAATGCCCGCCGCTTGGCTTATCGCCTGGGCAAGGGAACCGGTGGTGGTATCGGCGCCGGGGGAATGTTCCGCGCTAATCATCTCCAAAACCGACCCGTCTTTGTTAAAGAGCGAAAGGCTCTCCGGATCAAGCCGGCCTGCCTCTATAAGCGCGGCGTACAGTACCAGAGCATAATGGGCGGGGGAAAAGATAAAATGATCATAATCCG
>JAISJS010000062.1 GCA_031261385.1 Treponema sp. | reverse complement strand
GAAGATGGGACAGGCATGACCCTTGGAAAGAACGAAGCGGTCCCGCTCCGGCCACCGGGGATGCTGCGGGTCCAGCCGGAGCTCTTCAAAAAACAATACCGCCATGATGTCCGCAATCGACATACAGGGCCCCGGATGTCCGTCTCCGCTTTGATGGATCATCTGCACGGTGTCAAACCGCAGTTGGTTTGCAATGCGTTCCAGTTCGGATACCGTCATACTTGTTTACTCCCTTACCCGATAAAGCCGGCGGGCCACAGAATCAGCTGGGGAAATACGATAAGCAGCGCCACCACAATCAGCATTCCGATAATAAAGGGAATAAGGGCGCCCATGGCGCTGGTGATCTTTACTTTCAAAAAGTCGCAGGCAATAAAGAGACACATCCCTTCAGGGGGCGTTACCAGTCCTATCCCCAATACGATGATCGCCAAAACGCTCATCACAATCGGATCGATGCCGACCTGCAGGACAATTGGATAGAGAATGGGCATGAACAATACGATGATAGAGATGGTTTCCATAAACATACCCAGTATCAGGAGAATAAACAGAATGAGTATCAGCACGATTGTCTGATTGGTGGAAATGGACAGGATACTGTTGGCGAGTATCTTGTCAAATCCGACGATAGTAAGGAGTTTTCCAAAGAGCGCGGCGGAACCGATGATGATAAATATCTTGCTGGTGGTTTTGACCGTCCCTACCAAAGCCTCTTTCAGGCTTTGCCAGTTGAGTTCCTTGTAAACAAGCCCTCCCACAATAAGAGAATATACAACGGCGATAAGGGCAACTTCCGTGGCGGATACAATACCGCTTATGATGGACGCCATAATCACGGGCGGCATAAGCAAGGCAAGGAAGCTTTTTTTGAAAGCCCTCCATACCCCCATAAGTTCAAACTTTCCTTCTTCCTTGGGAACCTTTTCTTTTTTGGCCATATAATAGCTGACGATTATCTGTGCAATCCCGCATAAAATACCGGGAATAATACCGCCCAAAAAAAGCTTCCCGGTAGAAATGCCGAGTATGCCGGCAATAATAACCATGGGGATACTGGGAGGGATGATGATGCCGATAGTTGAAGAGATGGCGGTAACCGCCACGGTAAATTCCTTGCTGTATTTTTTTGCAACCATGGGCTTCATTATCAGGGCGCTTTCATAGGCGGTATCCGCCGCCGCTGAACCTGAGATACCGGCGAAGATCATGCTGGTTACCACATTGACATGGGCAAGGCCGCCGGTGATATGTCCGACGATTGAATAGGAAAAGTCGATAAGCCGTTTGCCGATTCCGCCGGCGCCCATGAGAAGACCGGCAAAGGTAAACAGGGGAACCGCGAGTAACGCGAAGGAATTGATCCCTTCAAAGAAGCGCTGGCTCATCGCAATAAGGTTGCTCAGGTGCAGCGCTTCAATGCCAAAAAGCGATGACAACCCAAAGCAAATCCCTATGGGCGCGCCGATAACCAGGAAGAAAATAAATACAATAAGCAAAAATAAGGTCATGATGCGCTTACCTCCCCGGCGTTTTCTGATTTTTCATCGAAGCTGATGAAGTCATACACGGTTTTCAGGGTGCAGGAAAGGGCGCTTAAAAAACACAGGAAAGGAATAGGCCAGTAGACAAAGGACATCCTGAGGAAGGTCATGGTAGAAATAGCATGACGGGATCGGGTTGCCAGGATAGTAAATGATATTCCCAGGGCAATGAAGAAAATAACAATCGCAATGCCGATAATGATACGGATGATCCGTTTTGGCGTTCCGTGCAAAACACCCTCAATGGCCTCTATGTGCAGGTGATCATTGGTTGCGCAGAGGGCAATAGCGGTAATAAAGACACTCCATACATTGAAAAATTGGGCGGTCTCCATGTACCAGCTGATGCCGCCGCGAAAGAGCCGCAGCACAATATTCAGCAGCAGCACAAGAACAAGCATGATAAAAAACAACACGGCGATTGCAGTACAGATCTTGTCAATGGTACTCAATAGTTTTCTCATAAACCCTATTCCTTTCCTGTTTTGGGCAACCTTAGTTAGAAGCGAGCCAGGTATCCAGCCGCTTTAAAAGATCTGCGCCGTAACTGCTTTCAAGCCCCGCTTTTACCCCGGCGGTTGCCTGCACAAACTGGTTGAGCTCCGGATACGTAATAGTCATACCCCCTTCGCCTTCAAGCTTGCTGAGAAGATCCTCGGTCATTTTACGGTTAAGGTCGCGGTTTGATTTTTCCGCCACCCTGGCCGCGTCGGCCACAATAGTTTTTTGTGCATCACTCAGCTTCTGGTATACCACTTCGCTGATGGTAAAACACATCCCGGAATAAATATGATTGGTCAGACTAAGCTGTTTCTGAACTTCATACAGCTTATTATTGTAAATTACCGGGACAGGATTTTCCTGCGCATCATAGGTACCCTGCTGGAGGGCCATATACAGCTCGGAGAACGCAAGCGGCTGGGGGTTTGCGCCAAGGGCCCGCATGGAAGCCATGATGGTGGGATTCTCGGGGGTCCTGATGAGCATGCCCTTCATGTCCGCGGGAGTTTTAACAACCTTTCTGCCGGTGGTGACGCAGCGGAATCCATTGCAGAAATGGGCCAATACCCTCATATTATGATCCAAAAGTTCCTTTTCCACATCAGTTTCAATATCGCTGTCCATAAATTTCCAGGCGGTATCAAAGTCTCCAAACAGGAATGGAAGGGCGGAGATACCCATTTTTGGAACAAAGGTTGAGAAATTACTTGCATCGCTGATGATGATGTCCACGGTGCCGGAATCCAGGGCCAGCGCTTCAATCAATGCCCCGTCACCGCCAAGCTGACCGGAAGGATACAGGGTGGCGCTTAATCTACCGCCGGTTTTTTCTTCAATTATTTTTTTGAATTCCAGGGCTGCTATTGCACGGGGATCCTGGTCGTTCGTAGATATCCCAATCTTGAAGTTTACACTGGGCTCCGAGCCGCCGGACGGCGCGGACCTGCCGGCTTTGTTACAGCCCGCAAGGCCGAACAAAAGAGAGACGATAGCAATCACAAACACTACTTTCCGTGATTTCATTTACTTCCTCCATAAAGATAAAATATATCTACCGCAATTTTGCGGCGGATTTTACCGCTTTTGCACCATATCTGATGCTGGAAAAAACAGGAAGTCCCAATGCTTCCGATACTGCTTTTTCGGCATACGCCATAGATCCCTGGGCAAAAAGTAAAACATCTACCCTGTCTTTTACTTTTGCGCCGGTTTCAATGAGTTTCTGTTTGAATTGTTCCTGGTTTATTCCGAACGCCCCATCCGCCAAGGCATCCACGAGTTCCACTTTGACGCCCTCTTCTTCCGCACATTTTTCAAGCAGCCTCTTTGTCGGTTCCAGCGTAGTACGCAGCGTCGCCACCACCCCGATGCGCCTGCCCTTCCGTACCGCTTCCCGGGCCATCTCCTCGTCTATACGGATAAAGGGCAGGCCGGTCATCTCGTAGAGCGGCTTGGCCTTGGCCGCGATATCCCCCACGGAGGAACAGATGTTCAAAATGATGTCCGCGCCGGCCTTGGCGGATTTTTCGTAAAGGTCCATCAGTTCCCGGGCGCAATGGGGAGTAGCGCCCCCATTATCCCGGGCTTCCTGTAAAATACCGGGGTTTGAGAAGGAAATGATTTCAAGATTTTCCCCCGCAAACTGGTCCTTTAGTTCCTGTTCCACCGTTTCAATGAGTTCCGGTGTGGTACTGGTATAAACTGCCGCCACTTTCATTGATTCTTCCATCCTTTTTATCAAGAAATAATCCTACATACTATGTCCTACATACGATGTAATAGTATTATAGGAGCCGAATTTTGGAATTGTCAACAGAAATCTTTTATTTTTTTAGAGCCAGGAACAGTTCCTCACCAGTTCATCAAACCAGCGCTCATTATCCTCCGTCCGGCAGAGGCTTTCCAGGGTAATGATAAAATCTCTTCCCTTATATAGGCGGCGAATTTCCCCATACATCCGTTCAAAGTCGGCATAGCCAAAGCTGGCGCCGGGATAGTCAAAATCTACGTGCTTATCCCCATAGAAGGGATGTTTGGGATCATCCATCACGCAATTACAGAGATGGATATGGGTACAGTAGGGAAGGGTTTTGGTGAGGGAACCCATAATATCCTCCCCCTCTTCCCGGAGGTGGGCCACATCCATGGTCAGCCCGTAGCCGGGAATCCGGGAGCGGATTTCTTTCGTGGTTTCCACCACCCGGTCCGTGGGACCCAGCAGTTGGAAGGATTGCACACAACTGTCCCCCGGTTCCAGCACAATATCGAGGGTATATCCCTTGGAGGCGATGTAGGCATAGGCTTCCCGGATAGACCGTATATAACTTTCGCAGGCCGCATCAATGAGGGCCCCATCCTTGGGCAGGAATCCGCTGTTGATCAACACCGTCCGGCAGCCCATGACCGCCCCCCGGTCCAGGCAATCCTTTAGTACTTCCACCGCCTTGAGGCGTTCCGCTTCCTCCGGAGCGCAGAGGGAAAACCCCGCGCCCTTGAGGGCATATACGGCGATAAAGACCGAGGCAAAGCCGGTTTCTTTCAAAAGTTTGGCAAGCTCCCGGTCATGACCGGGGGGGGTATAAAATTCTACCATGGTAAAGCCCCGGCCTTTGATATAATGCAGGGTTTTTTCAAGGGCTTCAAAACGTTCCATGCTCTTGGGGAAAAGGGAAGCGATGGCCAGCGACTTGGTGATTTGTCCCATGATACGGCTCCTATTTTGCCCGGCGTTTTTGTATAAGTTCCAGGGTCTTGCGCCAGGCGTCTTCAAAATTTGACCGGAACAATTTGACCGGCCCGAAGTTTTCGTACTCCGTGGGGGAGAGGCCGTGCAGATCATAGGCCTTACGGAAATCCGGGATCCTATAACTCAGGACATCCAGTGTCTCCTGGGGAAGGGGGCCGAGAAAGCGCGGTACCACCGGTTCATCCAACTGGAGTAATTTATCCGCCGTACCACCCCAGTTTATGGTTATCGAGCACGTAGCCCCCACCATTTCGGTAAAGTGGTGCAGGCCCCGGGCGCCACCGCTGCAAAAGCCGATGGCGAAATTATGGTCCCGGATCAGGGCGCCGATCTTCTTCGCCACCCCGATGCCGCCCTGCCACACATAATCATGGGGAATGTCGATGCCCTCCGCCTTGACCGTGTTGATAATATACTCGTCGAATATCCCCGGAATATGGGCGAAGTACATTACCGGGGGATTGTCCATTTCTTGCCGGACCTTCTCATAAATCCGGGCAGCGTCCATCATCTGGGCCGTTGACATGACTTCCGTGGCCAGCACCGGATGTCCTTCCCGCAGAACCTGTTCCATAGCGGCAAACCCTGCGGGGATTGCGGGAATTTTAGCCATGATATTGGGATATTCCCCGGTATGGCGCCGGGCGGCTTCTAAAATAGTGTTCAGATCCTCATGAAAGGGATCCCCCTGGATAGTAACAAAGCCCTCTTTCCCGTGGGAACGCATATACAGTGGCAGAAATACCTCCGCCACCTCTTTAACCAGGGCATATTGGAGCCGGGATTGGGCCTTGGTATCATCCGGTTCTGATTTTAGGATACCATCTAACAGTGCGTAAGCATGATCACTTCCGGTAGGATGGGTTAGCATTTTTTGCGGATAGGTTGGATTTTGTGTACACCCCACGGCGCCGGCATTGATGGCAAGCTGCGCTTCGGCGGGGGTTACATTATTGATCCACATCCTGGTGGCGGTCATTTCCGATACTCTGGCAAAATAGCCATGGGAATCCATGATTGTTTTCCTCCTCCAATACCTAATAGACATTGTCCTACATAGGATGTGTATTGTCAAGTTTTTTATTCACGATCCAAAGGCTCCCTCTTTCCGTCCCTTCTCAAAACCCCCTAAAATTGCTATCCTATCTCCATGGGTATTGATATTCAGAACACGGTAAAGAATCTGCACCCCCTGGAGGTTCGGATCATCCTGTCCTATAAGGAGGGTGATGAGCTAACGGTGGAAAGGGTCGAAAAGGACCTGGGGTTTAAGAGCGGGAACGGTAACCAGGCCCTGTCCTGGCTTGCGGGTAAGGGTATTGTCAGTGAAATCCGCCGGGAAACCGGTATTTTCTATGAATTGACCGATTTAGGCCGGGCCTGGAAGGAAAAGGGCAGCCCCGAGGAGCGGATACTGGAGTTGGTCCGGCTAAAACAGAACTTACGGCTCCCGGAAATAGCCCAGAACCTG
>JAISJS010000040.1 GCA_031261385.1 Treponema sp. | reverse complement strand
ACTGGCAAAACCAAACCGCCGCGCTCCGAACCACCTAATAAGCTGCCGCCAAAAACGGCAAGTTCCGCTTAGGCAGTACACTCTGCGGTTTGTTTTTTGAATAGAAAAACGGTAACAGTCACCATATTTTAATATTCCCTTTTTCGACTTCTTCGACTTGGCGGTTTTCTTTCTTTCTTCTCCGTTCGTCTCCGTTCGTGCTGTTCGTGGTTAATTCTCTTAACCCGCCACCGTCAAATCCGCCAGAACTGCCCCCGTATACCGGACAAGATCCCCGGGAGCGATAACAATCTGTTTCCCGATTTCACCTGCGCTGATGCATATCGTATCAAAAAGTTCAGCGGTTTCGTCAATAAAAAGCGGGAAGGGCTTTTTCATGCCGATGGGAGTACAGCCGCCGCGTACATAACCGGTTAACGGTAAAAGGTCTTTAACGGCAATAAGATCAACTTTTTTTTCGCCGGAAGCGCGGGCGGCTTTTTTCAGGTCCAGTTCCTCAGCTGCGGGGATGCAGCAGACAAAATAGGAAAGGGATGCGCCCTGCAATACCAATGTTTTAAAAATCTGTTCTGCGGGAACTCCAATAAGGGCGGCAGTACGTATGCCTGCGCCACGGGCAGGGACTCCCCCTGATAATTCTGCTTCGTCTACGGGGTATTCTTTTACCGTGAATGAAATATTTGCCGCTTCCAAAAGCCGCATGGCGTTGGTCTTTTGCATGTTGATCCTCAAGTGAATTGTAACATACTATAATTTAATTATCTCTATTCAGGAGTTTATCCCATGAAAAAATTCACTCTGATTTTATCGATGTTGGTTCTGTTTGTTTTCTCAGGTTTGCCTGTTTTTGCCTCGGCTGCGGCGGATTGGACTGTTGATGGACAGGGAAAGACCGGCGAGCTTGTGCTGCTGCATACCAACGATCACCACGGGGCAGTTTTACCCAATGGGGGCAGGGGCGGGCTTGCGGAAGTGGCGGCGTATATCAAGGCGGTGCGCGTTGCCAATAAGAATGTGCTTCTTCTGGATGCGGGGGATATCAATACCGGAAGCGCCCTTTCCAATATGTTCAACGCCGAACCGGATATCCGCTCGTATAATTTGATGAGCTACGATGCGGCGGCTTTTGGAAACCATGAGTTCGACGGCAATTATGATAAATTGAAAGCTCAAATTGCTCTGGCGGAATTTCCGTTTGTTTCTTCCAATATAAAAACCGCCGAAGGGGAATTTCTGGGCGGTCATCAATATATCATAAAAAAATATGACGGCTTCACCGTAGGCATTTTCGGTATTACCACCCTTCGTACGCTGACCATCGCCAGCCCGGATAAGAGCCTTGTTTTTATAAACGAGATCGAGGCGGCGCGGGAGGCCGTCAATCTTCTGCGTAACGTTGAAAAAGTTGATATCGTCATCGGTCTTACCCATATTGGAGATATCGGGGAAAGTCCGGATCACATCACCTCATTAAAACTTGCGGAGGAAGTTTCCGGTATTGATATCATCGTGGACGGTCATTCCCATTCTTTTTTTGCTGAAGCAAAGAGGGCGGGGGATACCTGGATAGTGACGGCCAATGAATGGGGAAAATATGTCGGGTACGGGAAGCTGTCAATTCAAAACGGGCAGCTTGTCAATTTTGAGTGGGCCCCTATCGAAATTGCCCCTGACACGGATGTCGCCGCCCTGCTCGATCCATATATCAAAAAAGCCAATGAGAGCCTCAAGGAAGTGGTGGGGGAGGCCGCCGAAACCTTTGTTTTTGGCAACCGGCTTACCCGGTATGGGGAGACCGCCATCGGGAACATGATCACCGACGCCAATGTCTGGTATTTTAAAACCTTGTACAATCAAAATATCGATTTTGCCTTTCATAACGGCGGCAATATACGCGCGGAACTGCCAAAGGGCAAGCTTACCCGCGAGCAGATTCTTACCGTGCTTCCCTTTGAAAATTACCTGTATATTGTTTCGCTAAAAGGCTCCGATATTATCGAACTTTTTAACTTTATCGCATCGATACCCCAGGGGGCAGGCGGCTTTGCCCAGGTTTCAAAAGAGGTACGCTATATTATCGACTATTCCGACGGAGACGGCGTACTGAAAAACCTTACCATCGGAGGGGCGCCGGTCGATCCCGGTAAAATCTATCGTTTCTGCACGAATGACTATATCCTGGGCGGTGGCGACGGCTATGAGGTCATGAAAAAAGCGGCGGAGCCCTTTAACACGAGTCTTCTTCTGTCGTATGTGGTGATTGAGTACATTTACGCCCAAAACGGGCTTATAACCCCCAAAACTGATGGCAGATTGACGATAATTGGCGGAAAAACGCCGTAAAATAAAGAAAATTTAACCACGAACAGCACGAATAGACACGAATAAAGATAAGAAACCAGGAGAGGCCCCCCGTTTGTACCGTTAGTGTCGTTCGTGGTTACTATTATTTTTTTTTAATTTCCACTTGACATTATTTTTTTTATTTACTAGTATTCTGATCGGAATTCTAGTAGTAGTAAATACTTAGTATTACTAGGATAAAAAGACATAAAAAAGTGAGGTTTTTTATGAAACGAAGCGGAAGAAAACTGTCGAACATGGTATTGGTATGCCTTGCCGCCCTGGTGATTTTTTCCTTAAATGGCTGTTCCAAGAAGACTGCCAAAGTGGGGGAGAATGGAAAGGCGCTGACACGGTTTGATGTGCCCTGGACAACAACGGGTATAGGGAATCCTCTGCTGGCCATTGCCATTGATCAAAAGTATTTTGAGGAAGAAGGCCTGGATGTGATTCTGAATCCTCTTAATACGAGCGGAAATGTGGATCAACTCATGGCGGTTTCGACAGGCAAAATAGATTTGGCCTTTGGGAGCGGAACTACCGCCCCGCTGCTCTTTATTGAGCAGGGGAACGATCTGGTCATTGTCGGCGGGGTCATGGGCGAAGGGGCGGCGCTTATTACCCGGCCCGAAAATCAGGCCCAGTATGCCAATTTTACCAAAGACAGCCTTAACGGCAAGCGAATTGGGGCTATTCGCGCCAATACCGGTGATGTCGCCCTCAGGGGATGGCTTTCCCGGCAGGGGGCGGACCTTTCAAAAATCACCTTTGTTGAACTTGACAGCGCTGCGACGATTCTGGAAGCCGTCAGAAAAGGTGAGCTTGATGTGGGGAACATCTTTGTCAACTGGCGGGTGGTCGCCGAGGAACAGGGGCTGCCGGTGGTATTGCATGTTGATGATCTGACCTCCAATTTCCCGTGCTGCCGTCTTTCGACAACCAAAAAAAATATCGAAAAGCGGCGGGAGGATTATGTGGCCTTTTTCCGGGCGCTTATCCGGGCATATAAAGTTTATACGTTTGAACATGAAAAGACCCTGGATATTGCAGATAAATTTTATGACGCCGATCGCGGGCTCAAACAAAATCAGTATTATGACTATGGGCATTATAACCTGAACCCCGATCCGGGGAAAAAACCGGTTCAAACCTTTTACGATGGTATGGTGAGCGTTGGGTATGCCAAAGGCGGCGCCGATATAGCTTCCCATGTTGATGCTTCCATTTATGGGGATGCGCTTAATCAGATCCTGAAGGATTATCCCAATGATCCTTTTTATCAGGGCGTAAAAAAGCATTTTGACGAGAACAATTAGGTAATCGGTAGAGGGGAGAAACTCCAATGAGCAAGATTCAGGTGAGCCATGCAGTTCTTGATTATGTCGATAACGGCAAATCATTTAATGCAATAAATGATTTGGACCTTTTCGTAGAGGAAGGGGAATTTGTCAGCATCATTGGATCAAGCGGCTGCGGGAAGAGCACCATATTGAGTGTTTTAAGCGGTATCAGGCCGCTTACCCGCGGGGAGTTTCTGATTGACGGAGAGGCCGTGGATGGTCCCGGGAAAAACAGGGGAATCGTGTTTCAGCATTATTCCCTTTTTCCCTGGATGACATCACGGCGTAATATCAGCTTTGGAATAAAGCAGATAAACAATGAAATTAAACCCAGGGAGGTTGATGAAATAGCAAAACAGTATCTGGAAAAAGTAGGACTTCACGGTTTTGAAAACAAGTATCCTTTTCAGCTTTCAGGCGGAATGCAGCAGCGGGTTGCCATTGCGCGGACGCTGGCTATGGAGCCTGATATTCTCCTTATGGATGAACCATTCGGCGCCATTGATGCCAAGAATAAACTTGTTCTTCAGGACGTGCTTCTGGAACTTTTGTTAAACGAGAAAAAAAAGACCATTGTTTTTGTAACGCATGATGTTGATGAAGCGATACTGCTTTCCGACAGGGTGTTCTTTATGTATAACAAAAAAATCGAAGAAGAAATTACCATACCATTTGACCGGCCGCGGGTTCGGGAAGATATATTCAAAACCCCCGAATATCTTAAGCTGCGGGAACGGATCATGGCGCTGTTCTTTCGGGATGTTATGGAGAATATCGGCGGAAATGAGGTGGTAATATGAGCCGGGTATATAAGATTATTCCCCATTTATTTTTTATTGCGCTTGTACTATCAACCTTAAGTCCGCCGCTGGTGGTAATTGCCAACAAGTGGGTATTTTTCTCCATCATTGTTTTAATCGAAGCAGTGCTTATCGTCCGCCGCAAAGAAAAAAATGTCAACGATATTGTACTGGTAATATTTGTTATCCTTTTTATATGGGAATTTATGGCGACAAAAACAACCCGGACAAATACCATGCTTGTTCCGGTGCCGGAAAGGGTTTTTGCGGTCTTTTTAAGCGATTGGCGTAAAATATTGCGGGGAATCAGGTATTCAATGGGCCTGCTTTTTACCGCTATGGCGCTTGCGTTGTTTCTTGCAATCAGTTTGGGAATGGTAGTAGGCTGGTTTGAACGGATCCGTAAGGCAGTTCTGCCGATTGCAAAAGTTATCAGCCCCATTCCGCCCATTGTATATACGCCGTATGTGGTAGCGCTTTTTCCCAGCTTCAGGGCGGCTTCAATTTTTATCATATTTAACAGTATTTTCTGGCCGGTATTTATCAATATGATCATCAGTGTATCAACCGTTGACCGGAGGGTCATGGATTCGGCAAAAACACTTAATACCAGATCCCTTTCAATGTTTTTACACATTTTGTTTCCGTACTGTCTGCCGCGTATTATTACCGGTATGAATGTAACCTTATCAACATCATTCATGGTATTAACCGCCGCTGAACTTATCGGCGCTACTTCCGGTTTGGGATGGTTTGTAAAGTATTATTCGGATTTTGCGGATTACACCAGGGTGGTAGCGGGGATCATCGTCATTGCCGTGGTGGTAACTCTTTTAAATAAATTGCTGCTCATTGTCGAGAAGCTTTTAATCAGGTGGAGATAGGAGGAAATTATGAGTGTATTCAGCACAGCGCCGGAAGTTGAGGTACGGGAACGGAGGCTTCATTCGGTAATAACGTACAACGGGACTGCAAAAGACCTGTACGAGAAGGCAAAAGCGGATAACTATGCTCCCTGTGACCGGTCTTTCAGCCAGTGCTCAAGCTGCATGGGCGGGCAGGGCGGCGGTGTTGTTGCCCATATTCGTGATGTTGCAATGGTCTGCCACGCCCCTATTGGCTGCGATGCGGGAATGATTGGCGCAACGCTTGCCGCGCGGGGAACCGCGGCTGCCCGGAAACAGGAACCGTTTGATCTGCATGTCATGAGCGTTAACCTTCAGGAAAAAGATACCATTTTTGGCGCGTCGGATAAACTGAAAAAAGCGATCCGGGAGGCGTATAAACGTTTTAATCCCAAGGCGATTATGGTTTCAACGTCCTGCGCCTCCGGTATTATCGGTGAAGATATAGAAAGCGTCACGGAAGAAATGGAAGAGGAATTGGGTATAATAGTATCTGCCATTTACTGTGAAGGGTTTAAATCAAAAATTTGGTCAAGCGGGTTTGATTCGGTTTTTCACGCAATATTGCGGAAGCTGGTAAAGCCGCCGAAAAAAAAGCAGGAAGATCTGGTCAATGTATTTAATTTTGAAGGAACCGATACCTTTAGCCCGCTTTTGGGGAGGATGAACCTGCGGGTGAATTACCTGATGGCGCTTACCGATCTTGCGCAGCTTGAAACCATTTCGGAAGCAGTCTGTTCAACAACAATCTGCGAAACACTGTCACTGTATGTTGCGGCTGTTTTGGAAGAGCAATACGGCGTTCCCGAAATTAAAACTGCTTCTCCCTATGGCATTGACTGGACCGACACATGGCTTAGGGCAATCGGTAAAGTTACCCACCGGGAAGAACTTGCGGAAAAAGTAATTGCCGAAGAAAAGGCAAAATACGAAAGTGAATTGCAGGAATTGCGGACGAAATTACAGGGGAAACGGCTGTACGTGGTATCGGGCGATTCTTTTGCCCATAATCTTGCAAACATCGGTAAAAGCCTTGGGCTTGAATTGGCGGGAGCCACTTCATTACACCACGATTTAAAAACTGATAACCCCGAATCGGTTAACACGTTAAATGCCCTTATTGAAACAAACGGCGATATCCCGAATTTTTCAGTCTGTAATATGCAGCCCTATCAGGTGATAAAAATACTGGAAAGGCTTAAGCCCGATTTGCTCGTATGTCGGCACATGGGATTGACCGGCCTGGGATCCAAACTTGGTATCCCCACCCTTTTTGAAGGGGATGCAAATTACAGTATCGGATATGAAGGGGTGGTAAAATTCGGCCGACGTATATACGAAGCTCTGCAGACAAAAAAACTGGTGGAAAATATTTCCCGCCATTTTGAGCACCCGTATACCGATTGGTGGTTAAATCAGGAAGATCCGTTTTATTTTGAGGGAGGGAATACAAAATGAGTTTTGTAATCGAGCAGGCAAGATATACCTGTGCATTGGGCGCACAGCAGACGGTATTGGCAATTCCCCACGCACACCCCGTCGTACACGCCGGTCCCGGATGTTCCGGAAAAGTCCACGGTTTTACTACATCAGGCGCCGGACATCAGGGGGAAGGGTATGCGGGGGGAGCTCATATTTCCAGTACCAATACCTACGAACAGGAAGTCGTTTTTGGTGGTGAAAAAAAATTACGGGCAACGATAGACGGCGCCTTAAAAGTTATGCGGGGAGACCTTTTTGTCGTCTTAACCGGCTGTACTGCCGACATTGTCGGAGACGATACTATCAGCATTGCAGCGGAATTTGCCGATGCGGGCAAACCGGTTGTCGGCGTAGAAACCGCGGGATTCAAGGGGAATAATTATTTTGGGCATGAGTTGGTTGTCAATGCGATAATCGAACAATTTGTCGGCGATGCGGAACCCAATCTGCGGAAAGGCCTGGTCAATGTATTTTCCTCAGTTCCGTATCAGGATCCGTTTTGGCGGGGGGATCTTGAAAATATAAAGAGCCTCCTTGAATCAATCGGCCTTGAGGTAAATATTCTTTTTGGTTATGGTTCCGCCGGAGTTTCTGAATGGAAAGATATTCCCAATGCCCAATTTAATCTGCTGCTTTCTCCCTGGGTAGGATTGAGTACCGTTAAACTTCTTGAACAAAAATATGGCACGCCGTATCTGCATTATCCGGTATTGCCGGTGGGAGCGCAGGAATCAAGCGCTTTTCTTCGTGCGGTGGGTGTATTTGCGGGAATTTCTGAAATCACCGTCGAAAAAGTCATTCAAAAAGAAGAGAGCAGATTTTATCAATACCTTATTTCCATGGCTGATTTTTTGACTGAATACCGGAACAATCTCCCCTCTGAATTGTATGTTGTCGGTGACAGTTTATATGGAATTGGTGTCGGCAGTTTTTTGGTAAATGAAGTCGGTTATATTCTTAAGGGCGTATATGTTATTGACGCCCCCAGTGAAACCCAGCAAAGTTTTGTCACCGAAGCTGCCGCTTCCCGTGTTGATACATTACGGGACCTTTTGTTTTTTGAATCTGACGGCGGTTTGATACAGCGTGACATTAAGGAAAAACTGGGGAAATCACGGAAGGCCTTATTTGTCGGAAGCAGTTGGGAAAAAAATCTGGCGGTAAATACCAATAATTTTTATGCCTTTTTAAGCCTGCCGCTGCCTGAAACAGTCGTGGTGAATCAAAGCTATGCAGGATACACAGGCGGTCTCAATCTTTTGGAAGAAATATATTCCAATGTATTTAAATCAAAAACTACTACTTCAAGGACCCAGTTTATCCTTGATGAAGCAGGCTGAGGCAGCGAGGGAAAAAATGCCGTATAACATTGCCGTTACCTCTTCCGACGGGAAAAAGGTAGATCTCCATTTTGGCCATACCAATGATTTTTATGTTCTCACGGTTGATGATACCGGCGCCTGGGAATTTATTGAAAAAAGAGTTATTCCGAAAAGCATTGAAGAATCCTGCCAAAGCGCAGGCGGGTGTTTGGGTCATAGTGATGCGCGGCTTGATTCGGTAATAAAACTCCTTTCGGACTGTACCTATATTTTAACTATGAAGGTTGGACCAAAGCCGCACATGTTTTTAAAACGGGCAGGTATTACCGCCCTTGAGTCGCCTGCGGATATTGATTTCGCCGTCTCAAAAGTACATGCATACCATTTAAAGTATGCGGAAATTAACCGGGAGAAATAATAATGGTAAACGAAAAAATCAGGCAGATTGCGATCTACGGAAAAGGAGGCATTGGCAAATCGACGACCACCCAAAACCTCACCGCAGGCCTTGCCGAACTCGGCAGAAAAGTAATGGTCGTGGGCTGCGATCCCAAGGCCGATTCGACACGGCTGCTGTTGGGAGGCCTCGCGCAGAAAACAACCCTGGATACCCTGCGGGATATCGGGGAAAATATTGAACTTTCGAGTATTTTAAAAGAGGGTTACCGGGGTACCCGGTGCGTCGAATCGGGCGGGCCGGAACCGGGCGTCGGCTGTGCGGGACGGGGAATTATCACCGCCATCGGTCTTCTGGAACGGCTCGGCGCCTATACCGA
>JAISJS010000326.1 GCA_031261385.1 Treponema sp. | reverse complement strand
CCATCGGCAATACAATCAACTACCACGGCATGGCCAAAAGGGTAAAGAAACTAGAACTAAAAAGAGCAGGTGTAAATACCTGCTCTTTAATTTTTTGCAGAAAACAGGCTATTCCTCGTTAGCTTCCTCCGGCCACTCTTCCGGCTTATGCTTTTCATCGTCCCAATGTCGTCCGTCATATATGCTTGTATTAACATGCAAAAACAGTAAATCAAGTTCCATGAATATACCGTAATGATTGGTGTGCATATTAGAGCGAATGTCAAAGCCAAGCGTTAAAGTGTCATTACGCCATGTTTCCAGTTCAAAGCCTTTATATTTGTTTAGGTGTGCCCAGGCGTTCCAATGCAATTTTAGTTTTGAGACCAATGGGATCCGGATTTCAAAATAAGGCAGATTCCATTTGATTTTAAAGCCCATATCCAAAATCCAGAATTGTATTTGAATACCCGATAGTCCAATTTCGAAGGCAAACCAAAACACATTAGAAAGGTTCCACCACCAATTACTGATTATTTCAGACAGGCCTTGGTGTCCACCATCTTCTCCCGGTAAAGGCATTATTATCAGCTTGCCGATTTTGCGCGTGCGTTTTTTTATCCATGCTTCAAGGCGTTGTTTGTCTTCAAGCGCGTCATCCTCATCCGGATCAATCCTCCCGGTGTCTTCATCAATGTTTTTGTTTTGCATCGCCATTCCCCTTGCCGTTGTCTGTGCTATCGGGATCTTTTTCGGGCTGCTTATCTTCCATTGTTTTTTTCAATTCACTTGGAAGCGGCATTTTCGGCAGCTTAAATCCATCGGGAAAATGTTCAAACTCATTCTCGCCGAAACCGTATTTCTTCTTAAACATAAAAACCTCCTCTGTTCATTGTTCCATGGGCTGCAATGGTACCGATATCTTCGTAACCATATACGCATAATATATATATCGGAGAGATGTTTTGTGGAAAACATTTACAAACCTTCCGATTTTTTACTCCTTTCGTTATGGGCTCTTTCAGTCTCAAATACAAATAACGAGCTTCTGGCCCGGCTTAACGCCACGTACATTAAGGGATCGTTGCCGTATGAAGTAATGTCAATTAAAATAATGACGGAGTTTTCCAGGCCCTTAAACGCCTGAATGGTGCTGAAGGTTATTGCCCCTGCCGGCGATGCGGAATAGCCCGCAACCGGGACAGACAGCGTTTTCGCCGTGGAGCGCTCAAGGCGTACCGGGGCGAGTATCGTAATTTGGTCATCGGGTATCTTTTCCTTTTTGAGCCTTTCCAAAAGGTTTTCCAGTTTCTCCGTATGATCTTCCCTGTCCTTCCAGGTGATGTACGTTACCGGCGGCCCTTCCGTCTTAATGAGAAGGCTGCTTTTGTCAAACCCGGTTATGTCCATAATCTCATTGGCAATCGGTTTTGTGTTTCTGCAATTTGTTTTAAGCCGGAATCTGACAAATGATGTCCGGTCATCCAGCATGGTTTTCATTTCCTTTTCGGAAATTGAGCTAAAGATGGCCTGGCTTGAAAAATCACCGAATATATACCACTTCCCCCGTTCTATTCCGCCGCGCAGGATACAATCGAACACCTCAAGATAGTTGTCGTTGATTAAATCCTGCGCCTCATCAATGATAATGCGGTCATATTTGATATTAAGCTTTTCAGCCGCATCCAGGGCGGCAAGCGGTAATTCGGTCTTCCAAAAGTCACTTTCCGCATTTTCCGGCTGATTAATGCGATTACCTGATTTTTCTGCAATCTCAAAAATAAAATCGTGAAATGTTCCGATATAAAGCGGGCGCAAATTAGGATCAATCGCTTCAAAATAATTCTTAAGCCATGCGGCAAGAAGTTTGTTGAAACAGAAAAATGCGGTTTGTTCACCGGTTGCGGCCGCCTTTTTTACCGCCTCTATGGCAAGCAGGGTTTTGCCGGTTCCCGCGCCGCCTTCAATAAGGCAGCGGGGATTGTCTTCAAGCTGGTCAAGGCACTTGGTTTGTTCGGTTGTTAGTTGAATGAGTTCTTCTTCAATCGACTTGATGCTTGACGCAAGGGTTACAACTTTATCAAAATCACCCCGCAAAAAACCGGCGAGTTCCTTTATGTCTTTCCTGTCGGGGATTTTTTCTTCATAATACTTATTGTATTTTTCTTCCCATTGTTTATGGACATTTGTTGAAAGCCGGTGTATATACCGCTTTACGTCATCCCCGTCATTCTTATCAAAGACCATCCACTGATGGGCGTCAATGCCTTCAAGTTTAAACTCAATATCAGGAAACATAACCCCTGATGAAAAAAATACTTTAGCTAATTTTGAATCGTCCCCGTATTTTTTCCTGATAGCCGATGCAATACTGAATATACCATCCTGCGCCTGTTCAAACGGGCCGCGGGTTTTTGTGCTTGTCTTGCCATATCTATCGGTGAATTGCCAAACTCCTTCATTGCGGGATACACGGCCGCCCTTTACTTCAAGGGCAAATATGCCGTAAAGGGGCGCAAGCACCAAAAAATCGACTTCGCCGTATATCAGGTTGCGGTGGTTGGCAATACCCAATGAATGTAACACAATCCAGTCGTCGGTATCGGGCGCGTCCCGAAACCAGGCGAATATTTTCCGTTCCGCGTTGCTCTTTATTTCCGGGGATAACAATTTTGGAATCATCCGCGCCATAACCATTGTTCCTTTTTTAAACCGGCTCTTACATTCAGGGACATATCAGGAATATCCCTCAAGGGATACTAATTTATGGGGTATTTGAACTTTGATCAAGTATCCCTATAATCCAATAGCTTGATAAGCTGCTATTGACAAGTGACGCCTTGCGGGGGCGGCGCTTTTTTAATAGGGTTTTTAATAAGGAGTTACAATGAGTGTAAGAGCAACGGAACGGCTGATTGGAGATGTGGTTATTGCATCGGGGCTTACGAACAGTCCCAGGATGGTGGTTCAGGCGGTGGATATTGACGCTAAACTGGTGACTACGGTTTGGTTTTCCGATACCCATGAGGGCCAGCAGGCGGTATTCCCTGCCAGCGCAATTGACCGGGTTGAGATTGCATCGGCCCCGGCTAAAAAGGCGGGTCCGGCCAAGGCTGCGGCAGCGAAGAAGCCGGCGAGAAAAACGCCCGGCAAGAAGAAGTAAGGTCCGATCTTTCCAATCCGGGAACTCAAGCCGCGCCCTTTATAAGGGGCTTGTAGGCCGTTTGGGGCGGATATGCTCGCCCCTCTTGGGACAAGTATATCCCGGTTTCCCGGACCGACGCCGCCATCTACGCAAGGCCACCGGTCTCTGTGTCCTCCCTCCCTCAGAACTTCACTGATATGGGCTTTCTTACTTTTTCTTCTTGCCTGGGGAGGTCCCGTATTGGGTTTTAACATGTTCCACGGCCTTTTCAACCGAGTCCTGCACGGCAACAGACAAATCCTTGGTAAACTTGTCCATAAGGGCATTGCGTTCGGAGTGTTTTTCGAGTATAGAATCGCCGTTTTCCGGTTTTAAGAGCTCATAAGCCTCGATTTCGAGGGCTTTAGCCAGTTTTGCCAGGGTCAAGCCGGAGACCCAGGTGTT